>DASTLK010000264.1:0-5815 GCA_035715025.1 Vicinamibacteria bacterium | reverse complement strand
TTCACGCCCGCCGAGTTCCGCGAGCTGTTCGAGCTGAACGTGATGAGCGTGTTCGTGGCCTGCCGCCGGGCCCTGCCGCACCTGCGCCGGACGCGCGGCAACATCATCAACGTCTCGAGCCTCGTCGCCGTGATCGGACAGCTCCATGCGACCACGTACGTGGCCACCAAGGGAGCGATCACCGCTTTCACGAAGGCGCTCGCCGTGGACGAGGCCGCGCACGGCGTCCGCGTGAACTCCGTGTCGCCGGGGAACATCTATACGCCGCTCTGGCAGGAGGCGATCGACGCCGCCCCCGATCCCGCGCAGACCCGCGCCGATGGCGAGGCCGCCCAGCTCCTGGGCCGGATGGGTACGAGCGAGGAGACGGGACGGCTGTGCCTGTTCCTGGCCGCCGAGGCGACGTTCACCACCGGCGTCGATCACATCCAGTCGGGCGGGGCGGAGCTGGGCTACGGGCGGAAGACGCGAATCGACGTCAAACCCTAGGATCTTACGAGGCTGAAGGAGACCTGGGCCAGTCCTACAGGAATGTGGCCTGTCTCTTCGCGCTGCCCTCGAGCGACTCGGAGCGAGCCTTACTCTTGGGCTTCGGTCGAGGGCCGAATCCTGAACTGATGATGAAAAGCGACGAAACTGTCGGTTGCCGTATCACTCCTCGCGGTTCCGTCGCTTTGGACCACGTGCCGCGACCGATTCGAATTCGGCGTTAGTCACTCGCCTTACTTGAGTTACAGCCGATCGCATCGCTCGATCGATTCGGGCACGGCCCTTGCCAATGAAGCCCGCAGAAGCGGGAGGTCTATTCATTGGCATCCAGGGTCACCCTCGACGGGCCGGCAACGATGGTGAGCACGACGGCCGAGATCCGCAAGCTGAGCGACCTCCTCGAAGTGAGCCAGACGCTCAGCTCGACGTTGAACCTCAAGTCCGCCCTGACGCGGGTCGTGGAGCTCCTCAAGGAGCGGAACGGCCTGCTCAGCACCAGCGTCGTGCTTCTCGACGCGGACACGGGGCAGCTCGCCATCGAAGTGGCGGCGGGGCTGAGCTGGCAGGCCACGGGCCGCGTGCGCTACCGCGTCGGGGAGGGCATCACGGGTCGCGTCGTGGAGACGGGCAAGCCCGTCGTGGTGCCCAGGGCCAGCCATGAGCCGCTGTTCCTCGACCGCACCGGCGTCCTCAAGGGTGCGGGCAAGGGGGAGATCAGCTTCATCTGCGTGCCCATCAGCGTCGACGACGCGACGGTGGGCGCGCTGGGAGTCACGCTTCCCTACGACAAGGACGGCCGCTTCGAGCGCGAGGTGAAGTTCTTCGGCATCGCCGCTTCGATGATCGGCCACGCCATCCGCGTGCAACGGTTGCTGGAAGCCGAGCGCAAAGGTCTCGTGCAGGAGAACCGCCAGCTCCGCCAGGAGCTGAAGGAGCGCTACGACTTCCGCAACATCGTGGGCAACAGCCGGCCCATGCAGGCGGTGTACGAGCAGGTCGCGCAGGTCGCGCGCACCAACACCACCGTCCTCATCCGCGGCGAGTCGGGCACGGGCAAGGAGATGATCGCGCACGCCGTGCACTACGGCTCCGCGCGCGCGCCCAAGCCCTTCATCAAGGTGAGCTGCGGCGCGCTCCCGGAGAGCCTCATCGAGTCGGAGCTCTTCGGCTACGAGCCGGGAGCGTTCACGGACGCGCGCGCGCTGAAGAAGGGCCGGTTCGAGCTGGCCAACGGGGGGACGCTCTTCCTGGACGAGGTCGGCGAGCTGAGCCTGCCCACCCAGGTGAAGCTCCTGCGCGCGCTGCAGGAGCGGGAGATCGACCGCCTGGGCGGCGTGCAGCCCATCAAGGTCAACGTGCGGCTCATCGCCGCCACCAACAAGGACCTGGAGCGCGCGGTCCGCGAGGGCACCTTCCGCGAGGACCTCTACTATCGCCTCAACGTCTTCAGCGTCTACATGCCGCCCTTGCGCGAGCGGCGGCCGGACATCCTGCTCCTGGCCGACCACTTCGTGCAGAAGTACGGCGCCGAGAACGGCAAGGACGTCCGGCGCATCGCCACCACCGCCATCGACATGATGATGAGCTACCACTGGCCGGGCAACGTGCGCGAGCTGGAGAACTGCATCGAGCGCGCGGTGCTGGTCTGCGAAGGCGGCGTCATCCACGCCCATCACCTGCCGCCCACCCTGCAGACGGCGGAGGTCTCGGGGACCCTGCCCCGGCTCGACCTCACCACCGCGGTGGACGGATACGAGAAGGACCTCATCCTCGACGCGCTGAAGACGAGCCGCGGGAACCGGGCCAAGGCCGCGCGCCTCCTCGGCACGACGGAGAGGATCGTGGCCTACAAGGTCCGCAAGTACGAGATCGACTGCGCGCGCTTCAAGACGGAACCGCGCCCGCGGGCGCACGCGGCCGAACCGGCCTGAAGTATCAAGTCAGGGGGGGCACTCACGCGACACCCCGATGGGCGTCGCGACCCCCCCTGGAACCCCCCTCGCACGTCGCCGCTGCTGCGCAGCGCCGCCGTGCTCTGCGGTCGGCCGTCGCTATTTTCCCGCGAACCGTGCCCTTAGTTGCTCGACCGCGTTGCGCAGGACGCCGACGTCGCTGCCCACCGCCACGTAGGTGAAGCCCATCTCGAGGTAGCGGAGGGCGTCCTCCTCGACGGGGGCGAGGATCCCGATGGGCTTGCCCGCCTTGCGCGCGCGGGCACAGGCCTCGGCGAAGACGGCGACGGCGTCGGGATGGCGGTTGTTCCCGAGGTAGCCGAGGTCGCCGGCCAGATCCGATGGGCCGATGAACAGGCCGTCCACGCCTTCGACGGCGGCAATCGCTTCCAGCTCGGCCAGGGCGCGCCGCGTCTCGATCTGGATCAGCACGCACATCTCGCGGTTGGCCTGCACGTGGTAGTCCTTGACCCGGCCGTAGCGGTTCGCGCGATGCACCACCGCGATGCCGCGCACGCCCGCGGGCGGGTAACGCGTGGCCGCGACCGCGCGACGGGCCTCCTCCGCGCTCTGCACGTAGGGCACGAGCAGCGACTGCGCCCCCAGGTCGAGGAGCCTCTTGAAGAGCACGGGGTCGTTCCAGGCCGGGCGCACGATGGGGGTGACGCCGCTGCCCTCCATGGCCCGGAGCTGGTCGAGGACCATCGGCAGCTCGGTGGGCGAGTGCTCGGTGTCGATGAGCAGCCAATCGAAGCCGGCCCCGCTCAGGATCTCGGCCGCGGTGCCCGTGCCCAGGCTCGTCCAGAGCCCGATCTGCGTGCGGCCTTCGGCCAGGGCGCGCTTGAAGGCGTTGACGGGCAGAGGGAGGGCGTCGGCCATCAGTGAATCTCGGGCTCGGGGGTAGGGGCGGTGCCCTCCAGGAAGTCGAAGTCGCAGCCCTTGTCCGCCTGCGTCACGTGCTGCGCGTAGAGCGCGGTCCAGCCACGCTTGTAGGGATAGTCGGGGCGCTTCCAGCCGGCGCGGCGCCGGCCCATCTCCTCCTCGGACACGCGCAGGCTGAGCTTGCGGGCGGAGACGTCGATCTCGATGAGGTCGCCGTCGCGCACGAAGGCCAGCGGGCCGCCCACGAACGACTCCGGCGCCACGTGCAGCACGCAAGCGCCGTAGCTGGTGCCGCTCATGCGCGCGTCCGAGATGCGCAACATGTCGCGGACGCCTTGCTCGAGCAGCTTCTTGGGGATGGGGAGCATGCCCCACTCCGGCATGCCCGGCGCCCCCAGCGGTCCCGCCTTCTGCAACACGAGGACGGAATCGGCGGTGACGGGCAGCGCGGGATCGTCGATGCGCGCGGCGAGGTCGTCGTAGTCCTTGAACACGACGGCTGGGCCCGTGTGCTTGAGCAGCCGCGGCTCGCAGGCGGTGTGCTTGATGACCGCGCCGCTCGGGGCCAGGTTGCCGCGCAGGACGGCCACGCCGCCCTCCGGGCTCATGGGCCGCTCGCGGGGCAGGATCACGTCCTCCTCGTAGACCTCGGCGCCCGCGATGTTCTCGCCGAGGGTCTTGCCGTTGACCGTGATCGCGTCCGTGTTCAGCAGGTCGGCGATCCGGCTCATGGCCGCGCGCAGCCCGCCCGCGTAGAAGAAGTCCTCCATCAGGTATTTGCCCGACGGCCGGATGTTCCCGACCACCGGCGTCCGGCGGGAGAGCGCGTCGAAGCGGTCGAGGTCGAGGGGCACGCCCGCCCGGCCCGCCATCGCGATGAGATGGATGATGGCGTTGGTGGATCCGCCCAGGGACATGGTGACGGTGACCGCGTTCTCGAAGGCCTTCGTGGTCATGACGTCGCGCGGCTTGAGGTCCTCCCACACCATCTCCACGATCCGGCGGCCGCTGTCGGAGGCGAGGCGCGGATGGTTGGCGTCCGCGGCCGGGATCGACGAGCCCCCGGGCAACATGAGGCCGAGGGCTTCCGCGGCGGCGGCCATCGTGGAGGCCGTGCCCATGGTCATGCACGTCCCGAACGAGCGCGCGATGCCGTCCTCGATCTCTTTCCAGGCGCAGTCGTCGAGGTTGCCCGCGCGCTTCTCCGCCCAGTACTTCCAGACGTCGCTGCCGCTGCCCAGCACCTCGCCGCGCCAGTTGCCGCGCAGCATGGGGCCCGCGGAAACGAAGATGGCGGGCAGGTTGGCGCTGGTCGCGCCCATGATCAGCCCGGGCACCGTCTTGTCGCAGCCGCCGAGGAGCACCACGCCGTCGACGGGGTTGGCGCGGATGATCTCTTCCGTCTCCATGGCGAGCAGGTTGCGGTAGAGCATGGTCGTCGGCTTCATGTACGTCTCGCCGACGGAGAGGACGGGCATCTCGAGCGGGAAGCCACCGGCCTGCCACACGCCGCGCTTCACCTCTTCCGCGCGCAGGCGGAAGTGGGTGTGGCAGGAGTTCGCGTCGCTCCAGGTGTTGAGGATGCCGATCACGGGGCGGCCCGCCCACTCCGTCTCCGCGAACCCCGCCTGCTTGGTACGCGAGCGGTGCGTGAACGAGCGGAGGTCCGGAGGGGAGAACCAACGCGCGCTGCGCAGGTCCTCCGGTCCCTTGCGCGGAGCGCTCAACGCCGCGCGCCCTGGACGCGCGCCGCCTCGCCCGCGTGTGCGCGCTCACGGGCGAGCAGGTCGCGCGCGGTCCCTTCCAGCTCCGCGCGCTGCTTGTCCGAGATCGGCGACACGAAAGGCGGGATGGCGCCGGTGGTGGCCACGCCGGCCAGCTCCAGGGCGGTGTGGAGCACGCGCGCCGGACCCCAGGCGTCGCGCCGGTCCTCGAGGGGAAGGAAGGGGCGCCGCACCTCCTCCGCGGACGTCCAGTCCTTCCTGGCGCAGGCTTCGAACAGGGCCTGGCTCAATGCGGGGGCGAGGCATCCGGACCCGGTCGTGAAGCCGGGCAGGTCGAAGGCCTTGAGGTGCGCGATCGCCGGCCGCTCACCCATGCCGCTGATCACGAAACGGCGATCGACCCGTTCGAGCAGGGCCTCGAGGTACGGGTCCTCCAGGGGATCGGGGCGCACCACGGCATACTTGATCCCCACGCACACACCCGAGGCGACGAGGCGGGCGACCGCGTCGAGGCCCGCGGTCTTGTCGTTGCCGAACGAGCCTTCCTCCTTGAGATAGAGGATGAGCCCGAGCCCGGCCGCGTCCGCGATCTCGCGCAGCCCGGCTTCGAGGCCCGCGGCATCGCGCGGATCGCTGCAGGGCAGCGCCATCGCGCAAGGGAAGCGATGCCGTCGCAGCAGAGGCGCCTGGTCGAGCGCGCGGCCGAAGGAGGGACCCACGCTCGGGATGGCCCAGTGGTCGTCCGGAAAGCCGGCCATCCAGCCGAGC
>DASTLK010000263.1:0-11345 GCA_035715025.1 Vicinamibacteria bacterium | reverse complement strand
GCGATCGGACGTCTTCGCGCTCGGCTGCGTGTTCTACGAGCTGCTCACCTACCGCAAGCCCTTCGACGCGGACTCCATGCATTCCGTGCTCTTCAAGGTCATGCAGGAGGAGCCGCCTTCCGTCCAGGAGCTCACGCCCGGGATCCCCGCCGTGCTCGCCCAGGTCGTCGAGCGCGCGATGGCCAAGGACGCGTCGCAGCGCTTCCAGAACGCGAGCGAGTTCCGCTCGGCGCTGCACCGCGCGATGCAGGCGGTGGCCTCCGGTCAGGGTGAGAAGTCCCTGGCCGACCTGGGCGCTCCCGCCCCCGCCGCGCCTTCGCGCGCGGGCGACGCCTCCGCCTCGCGCTCGGCCTCGTCCGCGCGCGCGGGCGCTTCCGCCGCCGGCGCGTCGCGCGCCTCGTCGGTCGCCGGCAGCCGTGCCCAGCCCAAAGCGGCGCCGCCGGCCCCGCGCGCGTCCAAGGCTCCCCTGCTGATCGGGGGCGCGCTGCTCCTGGTGGCCGTGGCCGGCGTCGGGGTGCTCGTGGCGCGGCGATCCGAGCCCGCTCCCACGCCACCTCCGCCCACGACGCGCCCGGCCCAGGTGGACGGCCTGGCCCAGGAGCTGGCCCGGTCCCAGGTCGAGCTGGCCCGGCGCCGCGCGGAGGCCGGCGACTTCCGCGACGCCATGCGCCAGGCCGAGCGCGCGCTGAAGATCGACCCCGCCAACAAGGACGCGCAGGGGATCTTCTCGAGGGCCAAGACGACCGCCGGCCAGGCCGATCAGGCGGCGGCGACGGCGCGCCAGGCCGCGTCGGCGGGCGACAACGCCCGCGCCGCGGACGCGCTGTGGACGCTCCTCGGGGTCGAGCCCGGCAACGCCGCCGCGGAAGAGGTCGCGCCGAAGGTCGAATCCGGGTTCCGCGGCCGCGCGGACGAGGCGCGGCGCGCCATGACCACCGCGCGCCAGGCCGCGGAGGCATCGAAGGCGGCCACCGCCCTGGACCTCTTCAAGGACGGCGCGGATCTGGCACGGCAGGGGGAGACCGAGTACAAGGCCGGCCGGTTCGCCTCCGCGGCCCGCCGCTTCCTCACCGCGCGGGAGCGGTTCGAGCGCGCGGGCCGCACGACGCGCTGATCCGCCGCCGCCCCGGCCGTCGGGCTACTGCACGCCGATCGACTGGATGGACCAGGCGCCGCCGGACTGGGCCAGGCGGAAGACCTGCTGGATGGGCTTGATCTTGTTGCCGTTGATGGTGTCCTGGCGGCTCACCTTCACCGTGGCCTGGGCGCCCTCCACCTGGACGGCCTGGATGGTGATGCCGACCTGCTGGGACTTGATCATCTTGAAGTTTTCCTGCAGGCGCTTCTCCTCGTCCGGGGTCAGGTTGGGCTTGACCGCCCTGAAGAGCGCGATGTCCTTGCCCTCGATCGCGCGGCCGTAATCCGTGATGACCTTCCGGATGGCCGGCTCCTGCGCCGACGCGAGGGGCGGCCCGCCCGGAAGCGTCGGCGCGGGCAGGGTGGCGCCGGGCGGATTCGCCGGCGGGATCGTGATCGGGGGAGGCAGGTTGCGCGAGACCAGGGTCGTCGG
This sequence comes from Vicinamibacteria bacterium, assembly GCA_035715025.1. Classification (GTDB taxonomy): domain Bacteria; phylum Acidobacteriota; class Vicinamibacteria; order Fen-336; family Fen-336; genus AA29. The sequence continues at coordinate 9,775 of DASTLK010000263.1, read as the reverse complement.
CACGGAGGCGGGCGCGGCGGCCCGGGCGGCGGCCACGGCGGCGGCGGCGGCGGCCGCTCGCGCCGCCACGTCGGCCGCGCGTCGCGCCCGCTCGTAGCCGTCGCGGGACTCCAGGAACTTCTGCGTCGCGACCGCGAACTCCCCCTTCTGCAAAGACGCGGAGGCCTCGCGGGCGGCGCGATCGGCCTGCGCGAAGGCGGACCCATCCGGGGCGCTGGCCCGGATGGAATCGGCGTCGCGCCTTGCATCGTCCGCCATGCGCCGCGCGTCCTCCGCCTGCTTCCGGAAGTGCACGTTGAGGGCGGCGGTGAGCTCGCTGACGACGGGATGATGGGGGTCGAGGGCGAGCACGCGCGCCAGCGCCCGGGTCGCATGGTCGGTGTCGCCCGCCTCGAAGGCGCTCTTCGCCTCCAGGGCCACCGCGTCGAGCTCGGCCGCCGTCCGCTGTGCCTGGTCCCGCACTTGCCGCGCCTCCGCGCTCGAGGGATCCAGGGCCAGCGCGCGCTCGGCACGTCCGATCGCCGCCTTGTAGTCCTTGTTCTCGAGGTCGACGCGCGCCAGCTCGACCTGGTTGCCGACCAGCGCCTCCTTGAGCGCCCCCACCTGGTCGGCGCTGACGTCCGTGGGAATCGGCGTCGCGGTGGGCATGACGCGCCCTCTCAGGGCCAGCACGACTCCCACCGCCACCACCATCAGGACCGCCGCCGCGCCGACGTACACGGGCCAGCGCGAGCTCGCCGCCGCCGGCGCCGCCACCGGCGCTGCCGCCGCCGCTGCCGCCGGCCCCATGCGGGTCCGGGCGCGGCCGTTGAGCGTCTTCGCGCCCTTCAGCGTCTCGCCGGCGGGCGCGGCCATCCCCGTGAGGTCGAGCGCGGCCGCGCCCTTGGTCGCCGCCCGCGCCGCCGCGTTCGGGCCGAGCACGGTGCCCGGCTCCATCATGGTCGGCGCCGCCGGATCCGCCGCCACCTCCGCCATGGTGGCATCCCCGTCACTCGCGGGCGTGTACTCACCGGAGGCGAGGGCTTCCCGCACCTTGCGCAGCGCGTCGCGCATCTCGCCCGCATGCTGGTAGCGATGCTCCGGCTCCTTGGCCAGGCAGCGTTCGACGAAAGCCACGAAGGGACCCGGTAGCCCGGGCACCCACGTGCGCACCGGCTCCGGATCCTCCTCGAGCACCTTGTACAGGATCGTGTGCATGGAGTCGGCGTTGAACGCCTTCTTGCCCGAGAGCAGCTCGTAGAACACGGCCCCCAGCGAGAAGATGTCGGAGCGGGCATCGGCCTTGGTGCCCCGCACCTGCTCGGGGGACATGTAGTTCGGCGTGCCCATCACCATCCCGGTGCGGGTCATCTCCGAGGTGCCGATGCGGGCCAGGCCGAAGTCCATGATCTTGACGCGCCCGTTGGGCAGGACGCGGATGTTGGCGGGCTTGAGGTCGCGGTGCACGACCCCCTGTTGGTGCGCGTAGGCCAGCCCTTCCGCGATCTGCTCCATCACGTCGAGCTTGTCCCACAGGTCGTTGAGGCTCCGGGAGGCGATCAGCTCCTTGAGGTCGGCCCCGTCGAGCAGCTCCATGGCCAGGTAAAACTTGCCCTGCTCGCTGCCGAAATCGAAGACGGTGACGACGTTCGGATGGTTGAGGCGCGCGGCGGACTGCGCCTCCCTGTGGAACCTCTGGACGAGCTGGTCGTCGGACGCGTAGAGCTCGGCCATCGTCTTGACCGCGACGTCACGGTTCAGCGTCCGGTCGTGGGCGCGATAGACGTCGCCCATGGCCCCCGAGCCAATCTTGGCGACGATGAGATACTTGCCGACCCTTTGCCCTTCCATAGACACTTTCAGGGGGGTCCACACCGCGAACGGACCCCCTACGCCCTTCGGGCTACCCCCCCACTCGCTCGCGTCGACGTGAAGTCGCCGCTCGCTGCTTGAGTCCGGGCCCAATAGCGCGCCCTGCGCGCAAATCCGTCGTCGAGCACGAGATGGTAGCACGACGGACCGGTCCGCTTCCCGGCTGCCGCTCACGGCGAAACGCTGGCCTGGGCTACACTTACCTGTTCGATGAGCAAGGACCCGACCTTCCGCGTTCTGGGCCAGGCGCCCACCCGCTCCGAGCGCTACCAGGCCTATCGCCGGGAGTGGGAGCGGCGCGAGGCGGACATGGACGCCTCGGACCACCCCGTCCACGTCGACATCGAGACGGTCGCGGTGTGCGACCTGCGCTGCGGCAGCTCCGAAGAAGACCCCCAGGGCTTCTGCCAGATCTGGACCCACGAGCACATTCGGACCCAGGGCTTCGACGAGCACACCTACCAGCGCGGCTACATGGACCCCGTCCTCTACGGCCGGCTCCTCCAGCAGTGCGCGGACATGGGCGTCAGCTCGATCAAGCTCAACTACCGCGGCGAGCCCTCGCTCCATCCGCGCATCGTCTCCTTCGTGCGCGAGGCGGCCGACCTGGGCTTCCCCGATATCATGATGAACACCAACGGCAACGGAGGCGCGCGCAAGAACCCGGAGCTGTTCGCGCAGCTCGTGGAAGCGGGCATCACCGACCTCATGTTCTCCGTCGACGGCTGCGATCCCGAGATGTACCTGAAGCAGCGCGTGGGCGGAAGCTGGGAGATCCTCCTCAACTCCGTGCGCACGGCCGTCCAGGCTCGCGCGGAGGGCAAGGGCGCCCCCGATTGCCGCATCCGGGCGTCGGTGGTCCGGACGCACATCAACGCGGAGGCGGTGGACAGCGGGCGCATGGAAGAGTTCTGGCGCGGGAAGATGGGCGTCGACTGGATGTCGATCAGCGAGTGTTACTTCCCGGCCGGCACCCAGCACCACTGGAAGGCCGCGCACTGGCGCCAGATGGCCGCGGACGAGTTCCAGTGCTCGGATCCCTTCCGCCGCATGGTCGTGACCTGGGATGGACGCCACACCATGCCCTGCTGCCAGGGCTTCACCCTCGAGATCGACGGAGGCCCCCTGGTCCGCATATCCAACTACCCGCTGATGAAGTCGCTCAAGGAGACCTGGGCCAGCGCGAACTTCGACCGCTTGCGGCGCGCGCATCGCGATCGCACCTGGTCGGACCCGTTCGCGGGCGAGGCCATCTGCCGATCTTGCGCGGTGACGAAGGTCCCCACGCGCCTGGCCACGCCACAGCGCGTCTCGCTGCGCGTCAAGTAGGCGAATGGCCAGCGACCGCGAGCGCCCCGACATCGCTCCCCTCGTGCGCGACATCCTCGCCGGCGTGGGCGAGGACCCCGACCGCGAGGGACTGATCAAGACCCCCGAGCGCGTCGAGAAGGCGCTCAGGTTCCTGACCCGCGGCTACGAGCAGGACCCGTGCGAGATCCTCAACGCCGCGCTCTTCACCGTCACCTACGACGAGATGGTGGTGGTGAAGGACATCGACCTCTACTCCCTGTGCGAGCACCACCTCCTCCCCTTCCACGGCAGGGCGCACGTCGCCTACCTCCCCAACGGGAAGGTCGTCGGCCTCTCCAAGATCCCGCGCCTCGTGGACATCTACGCGCGGCGCCTCCAGGTCCAGGAGCGCCTCACCGTGGAGATCGCGGAGGCCATCCAGAAGACGGTCAAGCCGCGGGGTGTGGGCGTCATCATCGAGGCCGAGCACTTCTGCATGATGATGCGCGGCGTCGAGAAGCAGAACTCGGTGGCCGTGACCTCGTGCATGCTGGGCGCGTTCCGGGACCAGCAGCAGACGAGGGAGGAGTTCCTGTCCCTGATCCATAGACGGCCGAACGGACTGCGCTAGCCAACGGGGATGGTCCCGCCGCGCGGCCATGCGCGAGGGGTCTGCGGCCTGGTCGGGAAGTAGCGGCCGAGCGCGGCCGCGCCGCGCAAGGCGTGAGACGTTTTGCCCGGCGACTCCGCGTCTTGATCTGACCGGACTCCCTGGTCGAGGAGGTGCCTCCGATGCTCGCCCTGTCCGCATTGCTTGCCGTCACCGCCGCGGCCGCCGCCGGCACGTCGGACGTCGGTCCCTGGAAGGTGGTCGTGAACGAAGATCGCGTCTTGGTCTCCCAGGAGGCGGATACTTCCTGGCCCGGTGGCGCGCCTCGCCTGGTGCTGCGCTGCACGGTGGAGGTGCAGCGGGGCGAGCTGAAGTTCGTCAAGCACACCGCCCGCATCAAGGAGGCCTACCTGTTCTACGGCGCGGGGTTTCCCGCCGACCAGGGCAGCCTCCTGGCGAGCTTCGAGGGTGAGCCGAAGCCGCGGAGCTACTGGGGAGCGCCTTCCCAGGACGGCAAGTCGCTGTTCGTCTCCGGGACGCTCACACGCGGCGGACCGGATGCGTTCATCCGCGCCATGCTGCAGCACGCCCGGATGACGCTCGCGGTGAAGCTCAGGAAGAAGGATGCGCTGCCCGACCTCGCGTTCGACCTCGCGCGGCTCGACGACGCGCTGGCCCAGTGGCAGGAGAAGTGCCCCATCAAGGAGAAGTAGGCAGTGCGCGAGAGTCGGCGGTCTCGCGGGGCGGGTATCCCGGGAGGGCAAATGGCTGTACTCAGATCGCGTACGATCGTCGTCTCCTCAAGAGATCGCTCTAGGAGCCCCGTCCCGCCGCCGAAATCGCCCGCGGGGGGCTTCACGAGACGCGGTTGATGCTGCGGAGGGTCTCGCCGGTCCCGCGCCACGTCCGCGAGGCCGGCCTCCAGGGGGCGAAGCCCCACAACCTCTATCCTGCTAACCGCGCCGATCGATCTTCCGTTGCTTCCAAGCCACCGTCTTTTCTATTTCCGCTCGCATCTCTTGGTCCAATAGCGGGCGAACTCTTTCCCACTCCGCCGCCAGGTCCTCGACGGTGTCGACGTCGCCGAGCGCGCGCAGCACGCGGACGCTGAGCCCAAGCCGCGCCGCCCGATCCAGGGTGGCGGCCAGGACCTCGCCGCTGCTCCACGCGATCCCGCGGAACAGCTCCGGCTCCGGCCCCTTCAACGCGATCAGGTAGTACCCGCCGTCGGTGGCGGGCCCGAGTACGAGATCGTGCTCGTCGAGGCTTTCCAGCGCGCCGAGGACGTCTTCGCGCCCGAGAGCGGGCACATCCGTCCCGATGAGGGCCACCCGCCGCGCCCCGCGCCGGAAGAGCTCGTCCAACGCGCCCTCCATGCGCAGACCGATGTCGCCCGTCGATTGGGGCAGAAGCGCGCCGGCCGTCACCCCCAGCCAATCGCCGATGGCCGCTCCCGCGGAGGGAGGGTCGAAGGCGACGACGCGGTGGTACTCGTCGCGTCGCGGCGCCGTTCGCCGCATCACCTCTTCGGCGATGGCGCGGTACACCTCGGCCGCCGCTTCGGGCCCGAGAGCGGCCGCCAGGCGCGACTTCACCGCCCCCGGGCGCGGCTCCTTGACGAAGACGGCCAGCACGTCCGCGCCCGTGAGACCGGCCATTTCCCGATGCTAGACCGGAACTGACCGCGCGTACCCCGCTGCTAGACTCGCGGAGCCTCCGGTCCGCGCGGAGGCCAAGCGCGAGGTGAAATGCTGCGTTCCCTGTCCGTGCCGGTACTGCTGGCCCTGGCCGCCGTCGCCGGCGCCCAGGAGACCCCACCGCCCGTCTACCAGCAGCAGAAGTCCAGCAGCGCCTTCCACCTGGACGGCGTCAGCCGGCAGGAGTGGACGGACGAGGTCACGTTCATGGCCAAGAGCCGCCGCCTCATCCGGCTCAAGCCGCGCGGCGAGTTCAACTCGAAGTGGCTCCAGATCGGCCTGGGCGGAGATTTCAACTACAGCTCCGACCACAACACCGACCCCCCGGTGGGGATGGCCACGCTGCCGCTCCTGCGCGACAACTACAAGTCGCGTGACGCGCGGCTGGACCTGGCCTGGGTGCGGCTGAGCCCGATCCACGCCTTCAGCGTCCAAGCCGGCCGCTTCGCCATGCCCGTCCGCTTCACGGAGATGATCTGGGACCGGGACCTGCGTCCCCAGGGCGCGTCCGCCACCATCGACTTCGGCGCGGTGGGACCGCTGCAGAAGCTGGCCGTCACCGGCGTGTACGGACGCGGCAGCCACATCTTCCCGGAGGGGAACGCGTTCGAGCTCACGGACCGGGACACGGTCTGGATCGGGTCCGCCACCATGACGTTCTCGGCCGGGGCCAAGGACCGGGTCGAGCTCGTCGGTTCGTTCCTGAAGTTCGCCGATCTCGGCTTCGTGGACACGCGGCTGCGGCGCCAGAACACGCGCACGCGAGGCGCCCTCGTCCTGCCCTACGAGGTGCTGGACTTCGTGGCCCGCTATCACGGCGAGGGCCGGGTATCGACGACGATGGTGGCGGACTACAGCAAGAACACCGCGGTCGACGCGAACAACCGGGGCCTGTGGCTGGCCGTCGTCCTCGGCTCCGTGGTCACGGCGCGGGGCAGCCTCGAGTACACGTTCGCGCAGGTGGACAAGGACGCCACCCTGGCCGCCTACACGACCGACGACTTCATCTGGGGCACGGGTTGGGCCGGGCACCGCCTGGACATGGGCGTGCGCATGAGCGACCGCGCGTCCAGCCACGTGGTCGGCCAGCTCCAGCGGTTCAAGGACAGCCCCATCGAGGCGGATCGCGACACGTATCTCAAGCGGGTGCGCGTCGAGGTGAGATTCGCCTATTAGACGATTCGCCGCGAGGAAGGGCTCAACGGACGGGAACGGAGACGGGCACGGAGACGGAGAGGAGGCCGATCCCGTCTCCCTCTCCGTGCCCGTGCCCGTTCGTTTGGCGATTACGGGCTACTGCGCGGAGGGCGGGGGCGCGGTGGCCGCTCGCTTCGGCTGCAGCGAGTCGATCACCTCGTAGGGAACCCGCGCGGCCACGTGCACGCGCGAGGCCTCGGTGGTCACGCTGATGGCGGAAGCGAGCTGCTTGAGCTCCGGCTTCTGATTCGCCTGTAGCGTGGCCAGGGCCACGAAGCCGCGCACCACGTCGGCCAGGTTCTTCGCCGCCGGCTCGTCCGCGGCCTCGCCCGTGATGTCGAGGCTGACCTGCGGGTCGAGATCGCCGGTCACGGTCAGGCTCTTGAGCGCGGGCAGCTCGATGCTCTGGCTGGTGCCGGGCCCGCCGGGACCAGGGATGGCCTTGGGCATGTTGCTCAGCAGCGTCTGGTCGCCCACCATCCAGAAGGTCGAGCCCGGGCGCACGCCTTCGAGGAGCGCGAGCAGCGCCGGATTGCTGCGTAGCGGCGCCTCGCCCTTGGCGCGGGCGATGACCGTTTGCTCGACGCTGGCCTGCGTGCCCATCACCAGCGTGTTGTCGTCCAGGAAGGCCGTGGCTCCGGAGGCCCGGCCGGTCCGGTCCTCGCTGAAGAGATAGACGATCGTGCCCTGGACGTTCTTCGAGGTGACGCCCTTCTTCTCCGTCTCGATCGCGTGCGCCACGTTCGTCCGGTCGAACCGGCCCACCACCACTACCAGCGCATCCCCGCTGCGTCCGGGCACGCCCGCCTGGCTGCCCGCCACGTAGACCTGGTCGAGGTCGCGCTCCGGGTTGAGCCCGGTCTTGCGCTCGAGCTCTTCGAAGGCCTGCGGACGATTCGCGGCGCGGGCCGCCGCGTACTTGGTGTACAGGGGGCTGGCGACGAAACGCTTGACGTCGAGACCCATCACGTAGCGGGTGCCGGCGGGAAGGGAGAGGGCCTGGGGAGGTAGGGGGCCGACGGCGGCGCGGGCGGGATCGAGATACAGCGCGCCCAGGGCGACCATCGCCCCCACGGAAACGACCACGGCCGCACCGGTCACGACCAGACGGCTTCGCGTCATCGCAGACCTCCCCTATTGATCCAGTACGTACTCGCGGGTGGAAAAGATCCAGGCCGCCCCCGCGAGGAACACCACGATCATGGCCCCCACCGCCTCCAGGCACAAGGCGGTGGGCAGGACCTGGGCGAAGATCTCCGCCATCCCTTCGTCGGGCGGCCGGTGGTGGATCAGGGAGCGCAAGTAGGCGGTGATCGTGAAGCGCGGCAGGTAGCCGGGTGCGTTCGCCAGGAGCTCCCATACGAAGAGGAAGAGGAGGCCGGGGATCACCGGGCGCCGCAGGAGCACGCCCATCAGCGTGAAGAACGCGCCGTAGGTGACGAGGGTGAGCGCGACCGCGCCCATGTCCCGGAAAAGGTCGGGGACCTGCGAGCCTATTCCCGACCAGCCGCGGATGGTGGTGAGCAGGAAGAAGGTCAGCACGACCGCGGGCAGGGCGAGGGCGAGCGTCGTCACCAGATAGGCCGCGAACTTGCCCGCCAGCACGGAAACGCGTTGGATGGGCCGGGTCAGGAGATACGTGATCGTCTTCCCTTCGACCTCGTCCGCGATGAGCGCGGTCGCGTAGAAGAGCGCGGCCAGGGGCAGCGCGTTCCGCACGTAGTAGAACGCGATCACGATGCCGTAGAAGTCGAACCCGCTCACCCGCGACGGCAGGCGCGTGATGAAGATCCGGAACAAGAGCGCCAGCGGCGCGGGCAGGCCCAGGAGCAGGATCATCAGCAGACTGCGCCGGCTCCAGACCATCCCCTCCAGGGAGAGGTCGAAGACGGCGCGCGCCGCGCGGAAGAAAGGGACCGCACGGTCCTGGTCGCGCGTGTCCGCCCCCAGCGCGGCCGGAGTCGCGCTCACCTGGCCACCAGGTACTTGAAGACGGACTCCAGGTTCTCGTCCGGGGAGTACATCTCGCTGACTCCCGCCTCCACCGCCGCGTCCACCACCGCCGAGTAGAACTCGTCCGGCCGCGCCGTCTGCACGGTCACCCACTCCCCCTCCGCGCCGAAGGTGAGGGAGAGGACGTGCGGCGCGCCGACCACCGCCCGCGCCAGCGCGCGCGGGTCGCGGGCGCGCAGGGCCACGGTGTGCGGGTGCTCGTCCATGAGGTCGCGGATCTCGCGCACGTCCCCTTCGGCCAGGATGCGGCCGTTGTGGATGAGGAGCACGCGCCGCGTCATGGCTTCCACCTCGTGCAGGATGTGGCTGGACACGAGGACGGTGCGGCCCTCGCGGCCCAGCTTCTTCACGAGGTCCACCGTCCGCCGCCGGTTCACGGGGTCCATCCCGCTGAGCGGCTCGTCCAGCAGCAGCACCTGCGGCTCGTGCGCGAGCGATTGCGCCATCTTGATGCGCTGGCGCATGCCCTTGCTGTAGCCGCCGATCTTGCGGTCGCGCGCCTCCGCCAGGGCGACCTGCTCCAGGGCGTGGTCGGCGCGGCGGCGGCACTCCGCGTCGTCGAAGCCGGTGAGACGCAGCAGGGCCATCAGGAACTGGAGGCCGGTGAGGCCCTCCCAGAAGGCGTCCGTCTCCGGGCAGACGCCGACGCGGTGGAACAGCTCGGGCGAGCCCCAGGCCGCCTTGCCCAGGACGCGCACCTCGCCCTGGCTCGGCGCGAGCTGGCCCGCGGCCAGCTTGAGGAACGTGGACTTGCCGGCCCCGTTCGGACCGAGCAGGCCCGTGACGCCGGGCCCGACGGTCGTGGTGACGTCGTTGAGCGCGATGACGGGACCGTACCAGCGTGAGGCGCGGACGTACTCCAGCGTGGCCGTCACCGCACGATCTCGACCGCGCGCACGCGGGCGCGCAGGATGGCCAGGCACCCGAGCGACACCGCGAACAGGACGAGCGCGGGGTAGGCCCACGGGAGCTGGAACGCGCGGTCCGTGATCCCGAAGAGCGCGTTGCCGAGCGACTGCAGGTCGGCCTGGACGGAGAGCAGCGCAGACTCGGGCCGGTCGTAGAGCGCGCGCAGCACGCCGCGCACGATCTCCAGCCCGAAGACGAGGCCGAAGAA
>DASTLK010000262.1:0-2802 GCA_035715025.1 Vicinamibacteria bacterium | reverse complement strand
AGCAGCGAGATCCACATCCCCACGATCTCGTCCACCACCACGATGCCGGGATCCTTGAGGCCGACCTCTGCGGCCACCTGGGAGGCCGCGAGGGTGCCGAGCGCGAACAGGGCCGCCGCCACCCCGATCTGCCCGCCCAAGGGAAGCCACGAGAGCGGCCAGAAGAGCAGGAGACCTACCGCCGAGCCCGCGGTGCCGGGTGCGATGGGCGCGTAGCCGGAGCCCGCCCCGGTGGCCACGAAGCGAGCCGCCAGGGCGGCGAATCCGGAACGGGACGAGGCCATCGGCGGATCATACCGCGGGTCCAGGCACCGGCCGGCCTTAGGATCGCCGCGGCCGTCAGCGCCGGCGCAAGCGACCCTCCGGATCGCGCGGGATCGCGCGCAGCGTGTCGGAGTGGCCGATGTACACGCGGCCGGGGCCACCCCGGGCCGGCCGTAGATGCTTGCGCCGGGTGACGTGCACGTCCACCTGCGCCTCGCCGCGGGCGTCGCTGTGGAAGGCCGCCACCTCCGCGGCCTCGCGGAGGTCGTCGGCGCCCGCGCGGCCCTCGGGGTCGCGGATGATCACGTGAGCCCCTGGCACGTCTCGGGCATGAAGCCAGAGGTCCTCGGGCCGCGCCACCCCGAAGGTGAGGTGGTGGTTCTCGCGCGCGCCGTGGCCGACCAGGATCGAAAGCCCCCGCGAGGTCAGGTAGTGGCGGGGGCCGGCCGGTCCGCGCTCGTGTCCGGCGTTCGCGTCCGGCTCCGCCTCGTGCGGCTCGAGGTCCGAAGCATCCCGCGCCTCGATGACCAGCGACTCGCGCGCCCGGGCCTCCGCGAGAGCCGCGCGCGTCTCGCCCAGGCGCACCTCGATCTGACGCCGCGAGCGCTCGATGCGGCGGGCCCGGTCGAAGAGCCGATCGGCGTTCGCGGGGGCGGAGAGCCGCGGGTCCAGGGCGAGGCTCAGGGTTTGCCCGGGCTCGTAGGGGTCGGGCAGGTCCACTCTCGCGGCTCCCGGCTCGACGCGAAGCGCGAACGCGAGGAGCGCTTCGGCGCGCCGACGCAGGTCGTCCTCGTTCGGGAGGCCGCTCCGGTCATGGTCGAGGTTGGCCTCGAGCTGCCCGAGCCGCCGGACTTGCCGCCGTGCGTCCCCGAGGGTGGCGAGCCGGCGTCTTTCGAAGTGCGCGCCGCGCAGCCGCGCGGCCAGGAACAGAGCGGCGCCGTCTCTCCAGGTCTCGGGATGAAGCACGGTAGCGCCCTCGCGTGCGATCGGAATGGGCAAGAGCGCCACGCGGTCCGCGGGGACGAGGTCCGCGTCGTGCCAGGCGTCCTTTGGCCCCGGGGCGAGCAGGGTGGGCAGCGGCGCCGCGAGGCGCGCGCGCAAGGCGGTGAGCGATCCCGGGGACCCGTCCAGCTCGCGGGCCAGCACCGGCCCGAAGCCGGGGCAGACGGCGAGGATCGCACGGATCGCGGTCCGTCCCGTCCCGCTCGCGGCGACGACGGCCGAGGCGAGCGCGTCGGGCTCCACACGGTCCCATTCACGGTCCGGAGCGGGGGCCGGGAGCGGCCAGGCCTCGGGCCCCTCCCCGATCGTGGCCAGGGCCCCGCCGTCCTTGGCGAGGGTGAGCGCGGGAGCCGGACCGGAGAGGCGCAGGCCGAGGGTTCCGCCGCCTGTCTCGATCACCAGCGTCCGCTCGCCGGGCACCCGAGTCAAACCGAGGACGCGGGCGCCATCGACGTGCTTCCGCAGCAGCAGGTGCGCCTGGCGCGTGCGTCCCGGGGCCTCGCCGCCGGCAAGGCCAAAGAGCCGGCGCGCCTCGGCGCGCCCCAGGCGGTAGATCCCCGCCGTCCCGCGCGCCGCGTCGAGCCAGAGCCAGTGCTCGCGGTCGGCCGTGACCTCGAACGCGACGGCGTGCGGACCGACGATCCGCGGACGGCCGAGGTGGCGGCCGACGATGAGGGGGCCGATCTCGGCGAGCAGGTGGTCGAGGGTGACGGCGTCCATCGTGCGGACAGTATGCGGCCAGGGCGCCGCTCAGCGGACGATCGGAGTGGCCTTCGGCACCGCCATCCCGCGCGCGATCATCAGCGCCCTCAGGATGTCGGGCCGGTCGGTGATGATGCCGTCCAGCCCGAGGTCGATCAGGCGGACCATGTCCTCGGGACGGTTGACGGTCCAGACCACCACCGCCAGCCCGAGGTCCCGGGCTTCACGGAGCCGCTCGGCGCCGAGGTCGCGGAAGTCGGGACACCAGACACGGCTGCCCATCGACTGCACCATCCGTGGAACCGAACCGTCGAAAGCCGATGGGTCGAGCCCGGCCAGCCACGGCTTCGGCCCGGGCCGCCCCGCGGCGATCGTGTCCTCTTCGGGCTGCTCGCTGGTCAGGCACGCGGTCCGCATCTCGGGCGCGGTCTCGAGCACGCGGCGAACGACGCGCCAGTCGAAGGATTGGAGGGTGGTGCGCCCGACCACGCCGGAGGCGCGGACCTGCCGCACCACCGCGTCCGCGATCACCTGGGGCGGAGCCGTTTCGTCGGGGCGGAGCGGGCTCGTCTTGATCTCGAGGTTGAAGGCGATCTCGCGGCTCGCCTCGGCCAGGGTGAACACGTCGGCGAGACGCGGGATGCGCTCGCCGTCGCAGGGCACCTGGTCGGGGAAGGCCGCGGCGTAGGCGCTTCCCGGCCGCAGGCGGCCCACGTCGAAGCGGCCCAGGTCGTCGAACGTCAGGGAAGTGATCGCCGGCCCCGCCGCGCCGAGCCAGAGACCGTCCGGGCCCCGCGCGATGTCGGGGTGAAGGCGGGGGTCGTGGCAGACCAC
>DASTLK010000261.1:0-13497 GCA_035715025.1 Vicinamibacteria bacterium | reverse complement strand
CAATACGGCCAATGAAATACCAATATAGCGCAGACGCATCTAATCCTCCTGCTTTACGCGGCCCATCCGGCAGAGGATGCCGTGGACAACACTGACTACAGCAAACGGGGTGCCAGCCGACCCGGTCCGGCAGGTACAATTTGACCGTGGATCCCCTCGCCGCGCGCGCCGCCGAGGACTACCACCGCCTCCTCCGCGACGACGAAGGACTGGTGGAGGAGCTCGAATCGCGCTTCCTGGAGCGCATGCGGCAGGCGCGCCTCACCTTCGGCGGCCGTGTGCTCTGCGCCTTCCCCCGCCCCAACTTCGTCGCGCCGTCCGACTACGAGGCCATCCGCACCGTCTGCCGCGACATCTTCCGGGCGGTGGAGAAGGTCGAGGCGCAGCTGGGCGAGGAGCTGTGGGACCGCGTGGACGTCACGCCGGAGGAGCGGGAGCTGGTCCGCATCGATCCCGGCTACCGGCGGTCCTCTCCGACGTCGCGTCTGGACTCGTTCATCACCACCGACGCCTACCGTTTCGTCGAGCTGAACGCGGAGAGCCCGGCCGGCATTGCCTACAACGAGGTGCTCGTCGACATCTTCCTGGAGCTGCCGGTGATGAAGCGCTTCCAGCGGAGCTGGAAGCTGCGCCGGTTCCGGGCGCGCGAGCGCCTGCTGGAGACGCTCGTGGCCTGCCATCGCGAGGCGGGGGGCCGCGAGGAGCATCCGACCATCGCGATCGTGGACTACGAGGAGGTGCCCACCCGGAGCGAGCATCACCTCTTCCGCGAGTTCTTCGAGAGCAAGGGCTATCCGGCACTGGTGTGCGACCCGCGCCACCTCGTGTTCGAGGGCGGGCGGCTGCGGCACGAGGACACGGCGATCGACATCGTGTACAAGCGCCTCCTCACGAACGAGTTCCTCGAGAAGGTGGACCAGCTGCAGCCGCTGCTGCAGGCCATCCGCGCGCGCGCGGTCACCGTCGTGAACCCCTTCCGGTGCAAGCCGATCCACAAGAAGGCGATCTTCGCCGTGCTCACCGACGACGACATGCAGCCGCTCTTCACCGAGCACGAGCGCCGCGCGATCGCCGCCCACGTCCCCTGGACACGCCGCGTCCGCGAAGGACGGACGACGCGCCAGGGCCATTCGATCGACCTCGTCGAGTACGCGCGCGCCCATCGCGAGGAGCTGGTCCTCAAACCCAACGACGAGTACGGCGGCAAGGGCGTGTTCATCGGATGGGAGGCCTCGGCCTCGGAATGGGACGAGGCGGTGGCCACGGCGTTGCGCTCCTCGTACGTGGTGCAGGAGAAGGTGGACCTCAAACGCGAGACCTTCCCGGAGCTCTCCCCGGACCTCCGCCTGCGCGACCTCGTGGTGGACCTCGATCCGTTCGTATTCCAAGGCGAGGTCGAAGGCTTCTTGACCCGCCTCTCCGGCACCTCGCTGGCCAACGTGACCTCGGGCGGAGGGCAAGTCCCGGCCTTCCTGATCGAGCCCGCATGACCGAGCCACTCACGATTGGGATCGAAGAAGAGTTTCAGCTCGTCGATCCCACGAGCCGCGAGCTGAAAAGCCACATCGAAGAGATGCTGGTCGCGGGCGCGCACCTCGGCGACCAGATCAAGCCGGAGCTGCACCGCAGCGTGGTCGAGGTCGGCACGCCCGTGTGCGCGAACATCCGCGAGGCGCGGGCGGCCGTCCAGCACCTGCGCCGCTCGCTCGTGGACATGGCCGACAAGAGCGGCGTGCGCATCGTGGCCGCGGGCACGCATCCTTTCAGCCACTGGAAGGACCAGGAGATCACGGAACGCGAGCGCTACGTGGAGATCGTCAACGAGATGGAGGATTTGGCGCGGGCCAACCTGATCTTCGGGCTCCACGTCCACGTCGGGATCGAAGACCGGGAGCTGCAGATCCTGGTCCTGAACGCGGTGCGCTGGTTCCTTCCCCACCTCCTGGCCCTGTCCGTGAACTCGCCCTTCTGGTGCGGCCGCAAGACGGGCGTGAAGTCCGTGCGCTCCACGATCTTCAAGCGCTTCCCGCGCACGCAGATCCCCGACTCCTTCCGCTCCTGGCACGAGTACCAGAAGTTCGTGGACCTGCTCGTGCGCACGAACTGCATCGACGACGCCAAGAAGATCTGGTGGGACGTGCGCCCGCACGCGCATTTCAAGACCCTGGAGTTCCGCATCTGCGACATCCCCAGCCGGATGGAGGAGACGATCGCCATCGCCGCCCTCGTCCAGGCGCTGGTGGCCAAGCTGCTCCGGCTCTTCGAGAGCAGCCTCTACCTGCGCGTGTACGAGCGGGCGGTGATCATGGAGAACAAGTTCCGGGCCCTCAAGCGCGGCCTGGACGGTCACATGATCGCGTCCGACCTCAGGGGGGAGCGCCCCACGCGCGAGATGATCGCGGAGGTGCTCGATTTCGTCGACGACGTGGTGGACGAGCTGGGCACGCGCGAGGAGATGACCCGCCTGCGCGTCTGGGCCCACGCCGGCGACACCGGCGCCGACCGGCAGGTCGCGGTCTGGGAGAGCACGCACGACCTCCGAGCGGTGGTGGACTTCCTGGTGGACGAGACCCGGCGCGGCCTTTAGACTCTACGCGGATGGTCTCGCCCCCTCGGCTCCTCCTCGGCCCTCGCCGCTACACCTGCCAGCTCAAGCGGACCTATGGCAAGGAGTACTGCCTCCAGGAGTGCCCGACCCTGCGCGCCACCCACCGCTACGACTACGTGCGCGTGGAAGCCGCGGCCGACCTGCCGCCCGCCGACGAGGCCACCATCGACGTCGCCATCCTGGACATGAACCACGGCTGGCCGAACCTCGGGCACGACTCGATCGTGCACGCCGTGCAGGACGCCGCCTGCGACCTGGCCCCCGTCCTCGAGCCGGCCGGGCTGCGCATCCGCGCCCTGTCCTTCGAGGTCCGGCAGCGCCACATGATTCCGGACGCCCCGGGCGGACGCTTCGCGATCTACGTCGGCACGGGGGGCCCGGGCCACATCGATCCCCACCGCAACGACGGCACGGGCGAGGGCACGCAGGGCATCCGCGAGGACGCGGCCTGGGAGCCGCGCCTGTTCGCGCTCTTCGACCAGATCCGCGAGTCCTCCGATGCCGCGCTCCTCGGGGTGTGCCACAGCTTCGGCGTGATGTGCCGGTGGTCGGAGATCGCGCAGCCCGTGCTGCGCGCAGCGGAGAAAGGGGGCAAGAGCGCGGGGATCCTCGAGAACGTGCTGACGGACGAGGGAGCGCGGCACCCCTGGTTCCGGCAGCTGGCGGAAGAGCTGCCCGACCACCGCCGGCTGCGCATCGTCGACCATCGCCTCTACGACCTCATCGCGCCCGCGGAGCCGCTGCCGGGCGGCGCGGTCGCGATCGGCCACGAGACCACGGGCATCGGCGGTCCGCAGGGCGAGGCGCTGACCATGGTCGAATGGGCGCGCGACGCCGCGGGAGTCATGCCGCGCATCTTCGCCGTGAACCACCATCCCGAGATCGTGGACCGCTCGCGCCAGATGCTGGTCCTGCAGCAGAAGCTCGAGCGCGGAGAAGTGACGCGCGAGTGGTTCGAGGACCGCGCGCGCGTCCTGACCAAGACCTATCCGGACGATGCGGCCGACTACCGCCTCCACCTCACGTCCGACTACACGCTGATGGGCCCCCTGCGCTACCAGCTCTATCGTCAGGTGCGGCTGCGCGCGACCGCGCTCGGATTGACCCCGCTGCTCCACGAGGACGAGCTGCTGCAGGCCCAGCCGGTGCGGCCGGCGGCCGTCTAGGCGCCGGCTCCGCCTCCACCCGGAAGTAGACGGAAACCGGATGCGCGCGGGGACCGTTTCGCGGACGCCGCGCCCGCGATAGGCTTGAGCCCTCGATGAACCTGCGGCCGCCGTTCCCCGCCGACCTCACGCCCGAAGACGAGATCGCGCGCTTCGAGCTGCTCAAGCCGCGGCTGGAGGAAGTCTGGCAGTACCTGGTCGACCGCGACGAAGAGGCCTACACGTCCGTGGTGGTCCCCTCGCTCACCCTCGACCAGTCCGAGCTGCGCAAGCTGCCGGGAGCGAGCTTCTACGAGGAACGGCTGCTGTTCCTGCTCATCCGCCTGCGGAATCCCCTGGCGCGGATGGTGTTCGTGACGTCACAACCGGTGCATCCCTTCGTGCTCGAGTACTACTTCCAGTTCCTGGCCGGCATCCCGGGCAGCCACGCGCGCGCCCGCCTCACCCTGCTGTGCGCCTACGACGCCTCCCCGCGCTCGCTCACGGAGAAGATCCTGGAGCGCCCGCGCCTCCTCCAGCGCATCCGCGACGGCATCGACGACACGCGGCGCGCCTACCTCACCGTCTTCAACTCGACGCCGCTGGAGCGGCGACTGGCCGTCCTCCTCGACATCCCCCTGAACGGCGTGGATCCGAACCTCATCCACCTCGGGACGAAGTCGGGCAGCCGCAAGGTGTTTCGAGAGGCGGGCGTGGAGCTGCCTCTGGGGACCGAAGACGTCCGCACGGAGCACGACGTCATCAAGGCGCTCCAGGACCTCCAAGCGCAACGGCCCGGCCTGCGCCGGGCCGTGGTCAAGCTCAACGACAGCTTCTCCGGCGAGGGGAACGCCGTCTTCCGTTACCCGCTGGAGACGGCGCCCGACGCGCTGGAAGACGAGCTCCGCGCCCTGGAGTTCGCCGTGCCCTCGGAGACGCCGGTCCTCTATTTCGAGAAGCTCGGACGGATGGGCGGCATCGTCGAGGAGTTCATCGAGGCGCCGGAGAAGGCCTCGCCGAGCGCGCAGCTGCGCATCAGCCCGAGGGGCGAGGTGCTGCCGATCTCGACCCACGACCAGCTCCTCGGCGGGCCCAGCGGCCAGGTCTTCCTGGGCTGCGTGTTCCCCGCCGACGAGAGTTACCGCATGCGCATGCAGGAGGAAGCGATCAAGGTCGGACGGGTGCTGGCCAGCCACGGCGTGGTCAGCCGGTTCGGCGTGGACTTCCTGGTGTGGCGCGCCAGCGCGGCGGAGGAATGGAAGATCTCCGCGCTCGAGATCAACCTGCGCATGGGCGGCACGACGCATCCGTACCTCGCCCTGCAGTTCCTGACCGGCGGCCAGCTCGATCCCGCCACCGGGCTGTACCTCTCGCCTTCCGGTCACACCAAGTACTACCGCGCGACGGACAACCTGAACGGCGATTTCTACCGTGGCCTGCTGCCGGAGGACCTCATCGAGATCCTCACCGTCAACAAGCTCCACTACAGCCACGCCACCGAGCGCGGCGTGCTCTTCCACCTCATCGGCGCGCTCTCGCAGTTCGGCAAGGTCGGGCTGACCGCGATCGCGAACAGCCCCGAGGAAGTCGACGACCTCTACCAACGCACGCTCGCCGTGCTCGACCGTGAAGCCAGCCGGGGCCACTACCGAACTCCCGACGCGGGCACCCGCGGCCACATCTGAGATCGGTGGCCGGCGCGGGAAGGCCGCCTACTTCTTGCGGGTCGCCTTTGCGCCCGTGGGCTGGGTCCGCATCTTGCGAGCGGACCAGAACGCATCGAGATCGCCCTTGGACGCGGCGAAGGCCATGGCGATGAGGCGGGCGCGCTCGATCTCCTTGGCATCGGGCTGCAGGGCCTTGGCGACCTGTACGGAGAGAGCGGCCAGGGGATCGGCCTGGGCCGCCTTCATCTCCTTGGGGCCGACGCGGAAGGGAGCGGCCAGGCTGAGGGCCGAGTCGTCGTCCACGGCGAAGGCCTCCGCCGCCCGTGGCGGGGCGGCCGGGCGCTCGCCCTTCTCCGCCGGCCGCGAGCGCGCGGCTTCGCGGGCGGCCGCCCGCGCGCGGTCCGCCTCTTCGCGCAGCCGGCGCACCTCCTCCGCGAGGCGGGGCAGGTCCTGACGCGCGGATTCGAGCGTCTCCACGATCGCGCGGCCCTTGTCCTTTGGCGCGTAGAGATGGACCGCGTCGTCGGCGTCCGCCGCGCGCAGGGCGAACACCCCCAGCCCGGCATCGGGCTGCTGGCGCCATCCCCGATCGCCCAGGCGGGCCGCGCGCTCGAGGATGGCCTGGAGCTCGTCGTCGGAGAGCGGCCGGTTCGCGCTCACCGCGCGTCCCTCCCCGCGGGGGGCGCGACCCCCGCCTCGGCCTGAGCGACCAGGCGGCGCGCTTCTTCGCGGGCCTCGTCCAGGGTGCGCACGGCCCCGTCGAGCTGGCGCTCGTACACCGCGCTCACGATGCGGCCCACCTCGGGCCCGGGACGAAGGCCGAGCTCGAGCACGTGGCGGCCCCGGAGCAGGGGATCCGGCGGACGCTCGGCCACCTCCAGTTGTCGCACCCGATCGAGGAACCATTCCATCGCGACGGGAGGGAACTCGCCGGTCCGTCCCAGGCAATCGGCGCGCGCGACGCGATAGAGGAGGGCAGGCTCGCATTTGCGCGCCAGGCGGCGGATGGCGCCGTCTCCGACGCGGTCGCGATCGTCGTAGAACTGGCCGGGCTTGAGGTGATTGCCGACCAGGCCCAGCACCTGCGCGCGGACGTCGTACCCGTGCAGGCGGTGCACGTTCCAGCGGTCGAGCAGTGCGCTTGTGGGTGGCAATCCCGCCTCCTCGTGCCCGTACGATCGCAGCCGGCCCTCGAGCCGGCGCGTCGTCGCGGGCTTTCCCAGATCGTGACACAGCGTGCCCAGCATCACCGCGTTCGCGCGCGCCGCGTCGAGATCCTCGATGAGGGCGGCCGCCTGGTCCATGGCCATCAGGGTATGGATCCACACGTCGCCTTCGGGGTGCCACTCGGGGTCCTGCGGCGTCCCGATCAAGGGGATCAGCTCCGGCGCCACCGCGGGCAGCAGCTCCCAATCGCGCAGGAGGGCCAGCCCCCGCGAAGGACGGCGGGCCTTGAGCAGCAGCTTCTGGATCTCTCCGAAGACGCGCTCCGCGGGCAGCTCCGCCAGCGGCATCGACGCGCAGCGCCGCGCCGTTTCCGGCTCGACCGTGAGCTCGAAGCGCGCCGCGAGCTGGACGGCGCGCAGCGCGCGCAGGGGGTCTTCGCCGAGCGTCTCCAGATCCACCGCGCGCAGCACGCGCCTTTCGAGGTCGCGCTGGCCGTCGAAGGGATCGACGAGCGTCTGGGCGAAGGGATCGAACATCACCGCGTTGATCGTGAAGTCGCGGCGTCGCGCCGCCTCTTCGAGGGAGAGGTCGGGATCGCCGGTCACGGCGATGCCGCGATGGCCCGGTCCCGCCTTCGAGTCGCGCCGCGGCAGCGACACGTCCACGGCGCCGTCGGCGCCTTCGAGACCGCTGACCTTGAAGACGGTGAAGGCCTCGCCGACGGCGTCCACGCGCCCGACGCGCGCGAGCGCTTCCTTGAGACGCGGGAGGGCGAGGCCGAAGACCTCGATGTCGAGATCCTTGTGCGGCCGGCCGAGGAGCGCGTCGCGCACCGCGCCGCCGACGAGGTAGGGCCGCCCCCCGGCGTCCCGGAGCGCTTCCAGGAGACGACGCACTCCGGACGGGACCTCGGGGCCCACGAGCCGAATCGTAGCACGCGCCCACGAGCGGCCCCGACGTCGGCTATGGTGGTAGGTGAGGGAGGCACTCATGGCGAAACCAATTCGCAACCCGCAGGCCGGCCGCGAGACCCACACCACCATCCCCGCTCAGTACGTGGAAGAGGCGGCCATAGTCCCCTCCCCGACCGCGGTCGCCGCCGAGGCCATCGCCACGGGTGTGATGCCGCTCGAGTCGCAACATCGCCATCCGCACGACGGGGAGATCCCGGGCGAGGACGAGCTCCTGCGCGCCGGCGATCCCGACAATCGCGTGACCGACAACGCGTTCGTCGGCGACGAGACGCCCGTGGGCGACATGCCCTCGCCGGACCACAATCAGGTGGACGACATCGGGCGCGTCATGGGAGTGCAGGAGGAAGACAGCGGAGCCCTGCGCACATCGTCCGAGATCCTGGCGCGCCGCGATCAGTCCCGTGGCCATCTCGACGAATCGCCCGATCCCAACCCGGAGACGCGGCGCCGCTGAGGCATTCGCCACAGTTTGTCAGCGCGGCGCGGCTTTTTGCACAGCCCGCGGCCGCGGGGAGGAGAGAACGACGGCCGGCCTCGCGCCGGCCGTTGCGCTTTCCGGCGCCGTGAATTAGCGCGCGAGGGGCACGGTCGGCCACGCGCATCGGCGTGATCACGCACACACGGCGCGCCTTTTGCAAAGGCGTGGGAGCGTGAAGCCGGCCGCCGCCGGTTCGAACCTCCGAGGAAGAGTGGCGGCCCGCGAGGAGACTCCATGCGCACGTCGACGCTCACCGCGATCATCATTGCTTCCCTGGCCACGGCCGGGTTCACCGCGGAGAAGACCCGCAAGCCCCGGCTCGACTTGCGCGCGGCGCCGCGCATGGCCTTCTCCCCCGTCAACGTGCTGCTCACGGCCGAGCTGATGGGCGGCGACGACGTCGACCAGTTCTACTGCCCCGAGATCGAGTGGAACTGGGACGACGGTGGCAAGAGCGTGCACGAATCGGACTGCGCCCCCCTCGAGGCGGGAGGCACGTTCGAGCGGCGCTACACCGCGGAGCACGCGTTCCGGCAGGCGGGAACGTACAACGTCAAGGTCACGATGCGGAAGGCCAATCGCCCGGTGGCCGTCGCCACGGCGACGGTGACCGTGCGCCCGGGCGCCGGCGACATGAGCGCCGCCGACCCGAACTGACTCCGTGCGGCTAGGACAGCGCGGCGATCAGCACGTCGAGCGCGCGCTCGGCCGCATCGTCCAGCAGCCGGGTCAGCGGCTCCGTCTGGAGCTGGAAGGCGGCCGGGAGCGCTTCTTCCAGCCGCCCCGCATCGCCGCCCACCAGGATGGGCCGGCGCGATCCCGCTCTCGTCATCAGGTGTGACGCGGCCAGGCGCGCGACGAGGCCGTTGCCGCGATCGAAGGGCAGGATCTCCATGATGCGCGCGTAGACGAGGGCGCCTTGTTGGGCCGCCTTCAGCTCGCGCGCGCTGTCGCCACCCAGCCACTCCTGCATGATGGCGAGGCGCGAGGCGACGAATTCCGGCGGCGCGGGCGGCGGGCCTCCAGGCCGATCTCGGGCCTGCCGGCGCAGGGCGCGCTCCCCCGTCAGCGACGCCTGCCAGGTGAGGATGGCCTCGACCGTGAGTGGCGCCCGCGGATCGACGGCGAAGATGGCACGGCGCAGCGCCGCGGCGGTGTCCGCTTCCTCCGGCGTGCCCGCCTTCCCGGCCAGCTCCAGGCTGCCCCGGACCTCCGCGGCCACGAGCGCCTCCGCCAGCGCGGGGTCGGCGGCGGCGTCGCGGCCGGCCAGGAGCGCGGCCAGACGCTTCTCCTTCATCGCGGCGCTCGGCGCGAGCCTGAGCCCTGTGATCTCGACCATGGTTCTCCCGAATGACTAGCGTACAATGCCTGGCGGTCGCTCAGACCCTCGCGATGGGAGACGTCATGAGATTCACCCTGCCGTTCGTGATCCTCGCCGCCGCCCTGGCCGTTCCCGGCAACCCGGCGGACGCCGCCAAGCCCAAGAAGCCCAAGCTCGACCTGCGCGCGACCCCACGCATGGCCTTCTCGCCGGTGAACATCCTCCTCACCGCGGAGCTCACCGGGGGCGACGACGTCGAGGAGTACTACTGCCCCGAGCTGGAATGGGAGTGGGACGACGGAGGCAAGAGCGTGCACGAGGCGGATTGCCCCGCCTACGAACCCGGGGTGAGCAAGATCGAGCGGCGCTTCACCGCGGAGCACGAATACGGCAAGGCGGGCATGTACAGCGTCAAGCTCACGATGCGGCACGCCAACCGCACGCTGGCCCAGACGACCATCAAGATCACGGTGCGCCCGGGCCTGGGTGATCGGACGATGGAGAGCCCGCAGCCCTAGACGCTGCGCACGCTCAGCAGCCGGCGGCTCGCACCCTCAGTAGCGCGTCAGGGGCTCGCGAGATCAGCAGCGAGCGTTCATCCCGGCTCTCCGCTCGTCTGCTGCATCTCGCCTCGACCGCTCACTAGCCACTACTCATGCTTTCGAGGAATTCCTTGTTCGTCTTCGTCTTCGAGAGCCGCTCGAGCAGGAGCTCCATGGCCTCCGGAGGCGAGAGCGCGGTCAAGACCTTGCGCAGGATGTAGGTCCGGTTGAGCTCGTCCTTCGGGATGAGCAGCTCTTCCTTGCGCGTGCCGCTGCGGTTGATGTCGATGGATGGGAACACGCGCTTGTCCGTGAGCTTGCGGTCGAGCACGATCTCCGCGTTGCCCGTGCCCTTGAACTCCTCGAAGATGACGTCGTCCATGCGCGAGCCCGTCTCCACGAGCGCGCTTGCGATGATGGTGAGCGACCCGCCCTCCTCCACGTTGCGCGCCGCGCCGAAGAAGCGCTTGGGCCGCTGCAGCGCGTTGGAGTCGACACCGCCGGAGAGGACCTTCCCGGAGGCGGGCACGATCGTGTTGTAGGCGCGGGCCAGGCGCGTGATCGAGTCCAGCAGGATCACGACGTCCTTCTTGTGCTCGACCAGCCGCTTGGCCTTCTCCAGCACCATCTCCGCCACCTGCACGTGCCGGTCCGCGGGCTCGTCGAAGGTCGAGGAGATCACCTCGCCGTGCACGGACCGCTGCATGTCCGTGACCTCCTCCGGACGCTCGTCGATGAGGAGGACGATGAGCACGATCTCGGGATGGTTGGTGGTGATGGCGTTGGCGATGGCCTGCAGGAGCATCGTCTTGCCCGTGCGGGGCGCGGCTACGATGAGGGCGCGCTGTCCCTTGCCCAGCGGGTCGAGCAGGTCCAGCACGCGCGTGGAAAGGTTCTCGGACACCGTCTCCAGCCGGATGCGGTCGGCGGGATACAGAGGAGTCAGGTTGTCGAAGAAGATCTTCTCCTTCGAGCGGTCCGGGGGCTCGAAGTTGACGGCGTCCACCTTGATGAGCGCGAAGTAGCGCTCGTCGTCCTTCGGGGGCCGGATCTGGCCGGAGATGGTGTCGCCGGTGCGCAGGTCGAACTTGCGGATCTGCGAGGGCGAGACGTAGATGTCGTCCGGCCCGGGCAGGTAGCAGTACTCGGGCGCGCGTAGGAAGCCGAAGCCGTCGGGCAGGATCTCTAGCACCCCTTCGGAGAAGATCAGCCCTTCCTTCTCCGCCTGGGCGCGCAGGATCTGGAACACCAGCTCCTGCTTCTTCATCGTGACCGCGCCCGGGATCTCGAGCGACTTCGCGACCTGCGCCAGCTCGCGAATCCCCATCTCCTTCAAGGCGGCGAGGTCCAGACGATCGGGACCGCCGCCCGCTTCGGCCACGGTCGGCACCGCCGCCGTCGTCACGGGTGCGGCGACGGCCACTTCGGTTCGCGCTGGCTCCAGGACGGCCGGCTCCGGGGCCGTCGGCTCCGCACCCGCCGGCTCCGCGGCGTCCGCTTCCTCGACGGCGATGGCCTCCGGCGACGGTGACTGGTCCGCGGACGGCTGCGCCACACGGGGACGATCGCCCTTGGGCGGACGCCCGCGCCTCGGAGGGCCCGAGGGCTTCGAGGTCGAGTCGTCGTTGTCCATGGCTCTTTTCCGAGGAGAAGACGGCGGGGAACGCGCGAGGCCCGACCCGGAGTGTTGGACGGGAGACATGACGCTAGCGGAACGTTCGGCGGCTGTCAATCCCCGGCCGGGACGCTCAGGCCTCGTTCTGGGTTTTCTTGTCGGGAGCGGGATCCGACTTCGTCTCGGGGGCGGGCGGAGTGGACGGGGAGGCCACCGCCGCGGATGAGTCCTTCGTCGTCGCCACCGCGCCTGCGGCCGGGGCGCCGCCGGCGTCCTTGGCCACCGCCGCCGCCGCCTCGGGCACGACCGTCGTCGGAGCGTTCGGAGGGCTGGGCGGATTCTCGGGGGCGGCGCGGGTCTCGCTCGCGATGGTGGACAGGGCCTCCGCGGTCACCGCCGCCGCTTCGGCGCTGACCGCGACGGCTTCCGTGGCCACCTCCATCGCCTCCTGCGCCGCCTCGGTGGGGGCGGGTTTTTCCTCGGCCCCTGGCGAGGTCGCGGCGGCCGGCTCGGCCTTCCGCGCGCCCGCCGGGCCAGAAGTGGCAGGTTCGGCGGTCACCTCTTCCACGCGCTTTTCGATCTCCGCGCTGATCTCGCGAGCGCGGCGCAGGAGGGCATCGAGACGGTCCCTCAGCGACTTGGAGGCAGGGTCATCCATTTTGAGCTTCGCGGGTGTCGTCGCCATCGGGAACCCGACACCCATCCAACCCTGTCAAAAGCAAGAATTACGCCAAATCTTTGAAAAACTGGGCAGTTTTCAGGGCTCCATCAGAGGCGTTCCACCACCATGGCCACGCCCTGGCCGCCGCCGATGCACAACGCGGCGAGGCCGAGGCGCTGGCGGCGCGCCCGCAGCGCGTGGAGGAGCGTCACCAGGATCCTTGCCCCGCTGGCGCCGATCGGGTGACCGAGGGCGATGGCGCCGCCGAGAACGTTGACCTTTCGCGCGTCGAGCCCGAGCTCGCGCAGGACGGCGAGGCTCTGGGCCGCGAAGGCCTCGTTGAGCTCGAAGAGGTCGATGGCATCCGCGCCCAGCGAGGCCTTCTCGAGCGCCTTGCGCACCGCCGGCACGGGGCCGATCCCCATCACCCTGGGATCCACGGCCGCCGACGCATGGGAGAGGATGCGCGCCATCGGCGCCAGCCCCAGCCGCTGGGCGCGCTCCGCGCTGGCCACCACGAGGGCGGCGGCCCCGTCGTTGATTCCGCTTGCGTTGCCCGCGGTCACGCTCCCGTCCTTCTTGAACGCGGGCTTGAGCTTCGCGAGCGACTCCGCGGTGGTGCCCGGCCGTGGATGCTCGTCGGTCTCGACGCGCGTCTCACCCTTCTTGCCCGGGATGATCACGGGCACGATCTCGTCCGCGAAGACACCGCCCTGGATCGCGGAGGCCGCGCGGCGCTGGCTTTCCGCCGCAAACGCGTCCTGGTCCTCGCGCGAGATCCCGTAACGCTCGGCGAGGTTCTCCGCGGTCACGCCCATGTGGATGTCGTGGAAGGCGTCGGTCAGGCCCTCGTGGATCATGTGGTCGAGGACCGTGCCGTTGCCCAGCCGCTCGCCCCAGCGCGCGCCCGGCAGGAGGTACGGGGCGCGGCTCATGTTCTCGGTGCCTCCGGCCACGATGATCTCCGCGTCGCCCGCCTTGATGGCCTGGGCGGCACTCATCACCGACTGGAGGCCGGACCCGCAGACCTTGTTGACGGTGGTCGCGGGAACCGAATCCGGAAGGCCGGCCTTGATCGCGGCCTGCCGTGCCGGGTTCATGCCGAGGCCGGCCTGCAGGATGCATCCGAGGATGACCTCGTCCACCTGATCGGGACGGACGCCGCTGCGCCGCACCGCTTCGCGGACCGCGATCGTGCCCAGCTCGACGGCCGAGACGTCCTTGAACGCCCCGCCGAACGTGCCGATGGCGGTACGACAGCCGGAGAGGATGACGACGTCGGTGGGATTCATGGCCGGGCTCCTCGGACGAGAATACCA
>DASTLK010000260.1:0-8265 GCA_035715025.1 Vicinamibacteria bacterium | reverse complement strand
GTGCTCGAGGTGCTGATCGGCACGCCTTCGGTGGCAAACCTCATCCGGGAAGCCAAGATCTTCCAGATCCCGTCGATCATGCAGACGGGGAAGAAGTACGGCATGTGCCTGATGAACGAGAGCTTCAACGAGCTCGTGAAGAAGAAGGTCGTGGACCCGCAGGAGGCCTACGCCAACGCCTTCGACAAGGCGGGCCTGCTGAGCATGTTCAAGAAGAGCGGCATCGACACGTCGTGGGCGCCGGCCGAGCCGGGCGCCCCCGTGGCCGCCTCGACGACGACCTGAAGTGGCGACCGACGTCGTACGCGTGTCCGGCACCGCGCCGGATCCCGCGGTCGTGGCCATGGCGGTGGAGCTGCTCGCCGCCGGCTCCCTCCTCATCTACCCCACGGACACGCTCTACGCGCTGGGAGGACGCGTGCTCGACGCCGCGGCGGGGGTGGCCGTGCGCCGGGCCAAGGGCCGCGAAGAGGGAAAGCCGCTGCCGGTGGTGGCCGCCGATCTGGCCCAGGCCCGAGATCTCTGCCGCGCGTGGCCGGAGGTCGCAGACCGCCTGGCCGCCCGGTTCTGGCCGGGGCCCCTCACTCTCGTGGTGCCCGCCGTGCCGTCCGTTCCGGCCGACGTCACCGCCGGCACCGGCCACGTCGCGGTGCGTGTCCCCGATCTCGAGCTGACGCGGGCGCTGTGCCGCCGCGCGGGACCGCTCGTCTCGACTTCGGCCAACCGCGCGGGCGGCAGCCCCCCGATGACGTGCGCGGACGCGCTGGAGGCGGTGGGTGCCGCAGCCGCCCTTGCTCTCGACGGGGGCCACGGCCGTGCGGGCGCGTCCACGATCGTCGACCTCACGTCCACGCCGCCCCGCCTCCTGCGCGCGGGATTGATCCCCTGGGAGGAGATCGAGGGGGTTTTGCGCCCGGGGGAGCGCTGATACACTGATACTTGGAGGCGCGGCACGGGTCGCGCGCTCCGTCGACCAGAGGCGACACCCACCATCAGAGCCCGAGACAGCGCTCCCGCCAGACAAGAGAAGGCGATCCTCGTCGGCGTCTCCGCGGGCGCGCGCGAGCGGCTGCGCACCGAGGCCTCGGTCGAAGAGCTCGGGTTGCTCGTCGAGAGCGCGGGCGCCCGCGTGGTGGGCACGCTCGTCCAGGAGCGCAAGCGCAAGGATCCGGCCACCCTCATCGGCCGCGGCAAGGTGGAAGAGGTGGCGCGCGTGTCCAACGAGCGCGAGGCCGACCTGGTGGTCTTCGACGACGAGCTCACCCCCGCCCAGCAGCGCAACGTCGAGGCGACGGTCGAGCGCAAGACGGTGGACCGCACCCAGTTGATCCTCGACATCTTCGCCCGGCGCGCGCGCACCCGCGAAGGCCGCTTGCAGGTCGAGCTGGCCCAGCTCGACTACATGCTGCCGCGCCTGACCGGCAAGGGTGTCCTGCTCTCGCGCCTGGGCGGCGGCATCGGCACGAGGGGGCCCGGGGAGACGAAGCTGGAGACGGACCGCCGCCGCATCCGGCAGCGGATCCAGAACGTCAAGCACGAGATCGAGAAGGTGCGGCGCACGCGGCACACGCGCCGCGAAGCGCGCCAGCGCGCGCAGGCACCGGTGGTGGCGCTGGTGGGCTACACCAACGCGGGCAAGTCGACCCTGTTCAGCGCGCTCACGCGCGAGCGGACCGAGATCTCGGACCAGCTCTTCATGACCCTGGATCCCCTCATCCGGAAGATCCACGTCGGGGCGGGCCGGGACGTGCTGGTCGTCGATACCGTCGGCTTCATCCAGAAGCTGCCGCACGCGCTGGTGGCGGCCTTCCGCGCCACCCTGGAGGAAGTCGTCGAGGCCGATCTCCTCCTGCACGTCATGGACGCGTCCGCGGAGGACGTCGAGGATCGCGAGTCGGCGGTGAGCGCCGTGCTCAAGGAGATCGGGGCCGCCGACCGGCCGGCCATCGCCGTCCTCAACAAGTCGGACCGGATCGCGCCCGAGCGCGGGCGGAGCCTGCAGGCGGCGCGGCCGGGCTCGGTCGTCGTGTCCGCCCTGACCGGCGAGGGGCTCGAGGAGCTGGGTACGGCGATCGCGCGCCATCTGGATCTGCTGCCGAAGACGGTCCGCCTTCGCTTCCGCGCCGGAGATGCGCGGGGCATCGCGGGCGTCTACACCTCGGGCCGGGTGATGTCGCACGCGGTGGAGGGGGACGAGGTCACCATCGACGCGGAGATTCCCGAGCGCCTGGTGGCGCGGTACAGGGAGCATCTGGTTTGAAGTTGCGGGGGATAGCGGTCGCGGCGGCCGTGGCCGTTGCTCTCTCCGCCTGCGCGACGGCGCCGCGGGCCAAGGTCGGTCCGACCGACGCCGACGACTACGTATTCCCCGGCTGGGCACCGTCCGAGCTGACGCCCGACGAAGGCAAGGCCGTCGAGCGCGACTGGCGCCTGGTCCTGGCCGGACGAGGCGCGGACGCGGAGAAGCGCTTCCGCGAGCTGCTGCGGAAGCATCCGGAGTCGGTGCCCGCGGAGACGGGCGTGGGCTACGCCCTGCTGCGGCAGGAACGGCCGCCGGAGGCGGCGCGCGCCTTCGCAGCCGTCCTCACGCGCCGCCCGGACTACGTGCCCGCTCTGGTGGGGGCCGCCGCGGCCGCGCTGCGTGCGGGCAACGGCGAGGCCGCGCTGCAGCATCTCCGGCGCGCGGCCGCCCTCGACACCGCCAACGACACCGTGCGCCGCCGGCTCTCGGACGTCCGGCTGCAGGTGACGGAGCGCCGCGTGGGGGCCGCCCGGGACGCCATGGCCGCGGGCAACGCGGACGCCGCGATTGCGGAGTATCGGCACGTGCTGGAGGCGGCGCCCGAAGTGACGGAAGCCCGGCTGGCCCTGGCCGACCTGCTCGTGCAACGGGGCCAGGCCGCGGAAGCGGCGACGGTCCTGGAAGCCGATCCCCAGGAGGAGCGCCAGGTCCTCGTGCGCCTGGGCGAGATCCTGGCCGGCCTCCGGGAGTACGGGCGCGCGCTGGAGGTCTATCGCCGCCTGCTCGCCCTGGACCCGCGCGACGAGGAGGCGCTGCGCCGGTCGCGCGAGGCGCGGGAGGCGCTGGAGCTGCTCCAGATGCCGGAGGAGTACCGCCGCATCCCGTCGTTGCCCACGATCACCCGCGCGGACCTGGCCGCGCTCCTCATGAGCAAGGTGACCATGCTGTCGCGCCAGCCTCCCGGGCCGGCCAAGGTCGCCATCGACATCTCGGGGTCGTGGGCGCGCGACCAGATCATCCGCGCCCTCGCCCTCGACGTCCTCGACGTCTACTCGAACCACACCTTCCAGCCCGCGGCGGTCGTGCGGCGCGGGGACCTGGCCACGGCGGTGCAGCGCGTGCTCGACCTGGCCAAGGCCCCGGCGACCAACCTCGCCAACCCGACGGACATGAACGAGAGCAACCTCTCGCGCTATCCCGCGGCGCGGGTGGTGGGCGCGGGCCTCATGGACCTCACGGAGGGGGGGGCCTTCGAGGCCTGGCGGCCGGTGACGGGTCAAGAGGCGGTCGACGTCCTGGAGGGTCTCGTCCGTCTCGTCGGGCCTTGACCCGGGGCGCCGCGGTATGGTGTAGGATCCCGCCGAATGGACGAGCAGGAACTCCTCCGCACCGTCCCCATCTTCGCGGAGCTGTCCGACGCGGACATCGCGAGCCTTTCCCGGCTCGCGACGCGCCGGCGCTACCCGAAAGACACCGTCGTCTTCTTCGAGAACGAGGAGGGCGACTTCTTCTTCATGATCCTGGAGGGGCGGATCAAGGTCACCATCCTCGGAGACGACGGACGTGAGGTGATCCTCTCCATCCTCGGTCCCGGCGACTTCTTCGGCGAGATGGCGCTCCTCGACAACGAGCCCCGCTCCGCCACCGCCATCGCCATCGAGGACAGCGAGCTGATCTCGCTCCATCGCACCGATTTCCAGACCGTGCTCACGGACAACCGGAGCATCACGTCCGCGCTCATCAAGATCCTGAGCCAACGCCTGCGCCATGCCAACCAGCAGATCTCGACCCTGGCCCTGCTCGACGTCTACGGGCGCGTGGCCCGGGTCATCGTCGACATGGCCCGCGAGGAAGGCCGCCGGCTGAAGGACGGACGGATCGCCTTCCGCCGTGCCACCCACCAGGAGATCGCCAACCGCATCGGGACCACGCGCGAGACGGTCACGCGCATGCTCAAGGACCTGGAGCGCCAAGGGCTGATCCACGTCGAGGGCAAGGAGATGGTGGTGCAGCCCGACTTCGAGAAGGTGTTCGACTAGCCGACGCCGACTAGCCGTTGCTGAAGGACGTGCCCGTGGCGAACGTCGACCGCGAACGGAAGCGCAATCCCCACCGCTGCGAGTGTGGGTCGGCCTTCGACGTCTGCTACTTCGACGACCGTCGCGATCCCGCGCGCGACGGCGACCCCGTGACCGTCGACGTCTCGTGCCCGGGCTGCGGCCGGTCGCGGACGTTCGCGGTGCCCATCGGCTCCGAGCGTACGCTCATGGTGGAGGCTTCCGAGAGCGCGCACGAGGACCTGGTCGACGAGGGCGGCGGGGGGTAGAGAGGCCGCTTCTGAGCGGCGCACCCTACTCGTAGCGCAGCGAGGCCATGGGGTCGACACGGGTGGCACGACGCGCCGGCAGGTAGCTGGCCGCCAGTGCCGTCGCCGTCAAGACGAAGATGGCGGCGGCGAAGGTGACTGGATCGGTCGCGCCGACTTCGAACAGCAGGCTCGCGATCAGTCGAGTCGCGGCCAGCGCGATTGCGGCCCCGGCCGCGATCCCGGCCACGACCTGAAGCGAGGCCTCCCGCAGCACCATCCACAACATGTCCGTCCTTTGCGCCCCGAGGGCCAGTCGAATGCCGATCTCCCTGGTCCTCCGACCTACGGCGTAGGACATCGTGCCGTAGAGGCCGATCGCCGCCAGCAGCAGGGCGAGGGCGCCGAAGAAGCCGAGGATCTCCGCCAGCGAGCGCCGGCCTCCGAGGTAGTCGTCGACCTCTTGCGCCTGGGTCTGGAATCCCTCCACCGGGAGGTCCTTGTCGATGGATCCCACCGCGCTCCGGACCGCCGTCGTGATGCTGACGGGGCTGGCCGTCGTGCGCAGGACGAGGTTCATCTGGCCGAGCGAGTCCGGCGGCGCCTGGGTGACCGGGATGTAGACGGCCTCCTCCGGGCGCTCCACGAGGCGGCGGTTGAGGTCCCGGACGACCCCGATGACCTGGGCGTCGGCGCCGGTGCGTGACCCCTCGAAACCGATCTGGCGGCCGATGGCGTGGCCGCCCGGGAATGCCGTGCGGGCCAGGCTCTCGCTGATCAGGGCGACCCTGGGAGCCGCCGCATCGTCGGTCACGGAGAACTCGCGACCCTGGACGAGCGCGATGCCCATCGTCTCGAAGAAGCGCGGGCCCACGACTCCGCAATAGACGTGACGTCTTTCCTCGGCGGAGGGCCCGGTGCGCCGAACCCATACGTCCCGATACGGACGGCCGGTGACGAGCCGGAATCGCGACAAGGTGGCCGACTGCACGCCGGGTATGGCATTCATCCGGGTCAGCAGCTCCCGGTAGAGGGCCGATTCGCGGGCCTGGTCGTAGCCGTGCAGGGCGGGCAACACCCACGTCAGCAGGACCTTCTCGCGCTCGAAGCCGGGGTCCACCGTGTAGAGACGTTGCAGCGTCCGGACGAGCAGGCCGGCACCGACGAGGAGCGCGAGTGCCAGCGCCATCTGCGCGATGACCAGCGACCGTGCCAGGCGGCGCCGCCACGGACCCGATGTCGATCTCTCCGCGCCGCCCTTGAACATCGGCGTGAGGTCCACGCGCGTGGCCGCGAGGGCAGGGGCCAGGCCGAACAGCACGCCGGTGAGCAGGGAGATCGCAGCCGTGAAGGACAGGAGCCTCCCGGTGGCGCTGAAGGAGAATAGGATCGGCGACCGCCCCATGGAGAGGACGGCGGTGAGGAGGTTCACTCCCCAGCCCGCCAGGAGCAGCCCCAGCGCCCCGCCCAGGACTCCGAGGAGCACGCTCTCGGTCAGGAGCTGGCGGACCAGCCGGCCGCGGCCGGCGCCGATGGAGAGGCGCACCGCGATCTCTTTCTGCCGCGCCGTCGCGCGCGCGAGCTGGAGGTTGGCGACGTTCACGCACGCGATGAGCAACACCACGCCGACCACGGCGAGGAGGATGGGAAGCTGCGTCCCCAGGTCGGTGCCGTCGCTGGTCGTGCCTCGGACGGCGGGAGCGAGCTGGATGGCCCGCTGGCGGATCTCCTGCGCCGCCGCGGGAGAGACGGCCGCGCCCGCCGCCTCCATCAGCGCGCGCCGGTAGATCACGTCCAGGTCTTCGCGCGCCTGCGCGGCCGGCACGCCGGGCTTGAGCCGGCCCATCACCGCGAACGTGTCGTGGTCCTTGAGGGCCAGGCGTGGCTGGATGAACATCGGGAGCACGACGTCGGCTGACCTTCCCACCGCTTTCCGACCGAAGAATCCGGGCGGCGTCACTCCGATGACGGTGACGGGGATCTTCCCCACGTAGGTCGTCCGTCCCACCACGGCAGGGTCGCGCTCGAAGCGCCGCTGCCAGTAACGGTCGCTGATCACCGCCACCACTGGCCGTCCGGGCTGGTCGTCTTCGGCCGTGAACGTGCGGCCGCGCGCGGCGCCGACGCCGAGCACGTCGAAGTAGCTGCCGGAGACGAAGTCGGCGACCACGTATTCGGGCTGGCCGTCGATGGTCAGGGCGACGCGGGTGTCGTCGTAGGCGAAGAGACCCGACAGCGAGTGGTTGGCATCGCGGAGCCGTTCGAAGGTGGTGTACGGGAAGCTCCACTGCGTGCGGCCGCTGGGGAGCCGCTCGTACACGAAAACGAGCTGCTCGGGGTCCTTGACGGGAAGCCGGCCCCAGAGGAAGGCGTCGGCGAGGCTGAAGATCGCCGTGTTGGCCCCGATGCCCAGGGCCAGGGTCAGGATCGCGATGCAGGTGACGGCCGGCGTCTTCATCAGCACGCGCAAGCCGTAGCGCACGTCCTGGAGCAAGCCGTCCATCATCCCTCCCTGGCGGTGCGAGTCCTCTCAGGCCGGGAGCAAACTGCGGACCACGGGTGCTCGTCCCGGTAACGCACTGACGCACCGCGGAGACGGGCGTCGGCTCATGGCCGCGGTGGACGATGCGGTCGTCCCGACGGCGAACAGGCGGTGTCCGTTATCGGGACAGGCCGGACTCGTAGAGACGGGGCCCGGGAGACAGCCGACGTGGCCAGATCCCAGGCTACAGAAGACTCAATAGATGGTCCTTGATCCTGGCGCGCACCGTCTCGTCTTTCGTCGCCGACAGCGCCAGCTCCCACATCTCCACCGCCTTCCGCCAGAACTCCTGCTTCTGATATAGGTTGGCGAGAGACGTGATCGCGTCGTAGAAGCCGGGGTTGAGCTCGATGGCCTTCTCGTAGTGGTCGATGGCGTGGAAGACCATGTCCTTCTTCTCGTAGGTCATGGCCTGGTAGTAATGCAGCAGGTCCGAGAACTGGTCGATGGCGAGGCCCCGGGTGAACGCGGCCATGGCCTCGTCGAGCTTGTCGTTCTTGAGGGCGATGACGCCCTCCTTGAGCTGCTGGCGGGCGGCGGCCTCGGACGCGGGGGCGACCGTCTCCGGGGCGCGGCTCAGGAGGGCCTCGACGCGCCGGAGCAGGTCCGCGGCCTCGAAGGGCTTTTCCAGGTAATCGTCGGCGCCGTAGGTCTGCTTGACGTCCGCGGCGAAGCGCCATCCGGTGTGCACCGCCGACACCATCAACACCGGGATGTGACGGAAGCGCTCCGAGGTCTTGAGCTGCCGGCAGATCTCGAATCCGTGCACCTCCGGGAGCATTCCGTCCAGGATGATGAGGTCGGGCATGGATTCCCGGACCTTGGCCAGCGCCTCCCGTCCCGCACGCGCGGTCAGCACGCGGTATCGCTTCGACTGCAGGAGCATCTCGATCATCCGCAGCACGCTCGGATCGTCGTCCACGGCCAGGATGGTCTGGGTCTCCTCCACCGCGGGCGCGCGCGGGGGGGCGGCGGGGGAGGCGGCGGGCGCGCTGCCCAGGCTCTCGATGATCCTCAGCTCCTGCACTTCGTCCATCAGGGACTCGACGACCAGCACCTCGACGTCGTCGGAGGGTGCGCCGCCCTCCGCCCCCGGGGTCACGCCCGCGGCGTTGCCGGGCGGGGTGGCGAGGCGGCCGGAAAGCGCTTTCTGGACGTTGGGGCGGATCGTCTTCT
>DASTLK010000259.1:0-18225 GCA_035715025.1 Vicinamibacteria bacterium | reverse complement strand
CCTCGACGTTCACGAGCCCGCCGTAGCCACCCAGGCCGAAATGGGCCCGCAGGTCGCTCTGCGAGAGATAGCTCCCTCCGGAGCGGATCTCCCGCACCTGCCGGAGTCCGGCGCCCTCGACGGACACACGGGCTCCGATGGCGAAAGGGTTCGCTCCCAACTTCTTCAACTGGAGGCCGATCCAGTGGCGGCCCGTACGCTGGCGGTTCTCGAGGAGCGTGGGGACGTCGTCCATGTTGCTGATCACGAGGTCGAGATCCCCGTCGTTGTCGAGGTCGCCCACGGCCAGCCCGCGGCTGGACTTCTCGATCTGGAGCCCAGGGCCGGCGGTGGCGGATACGTCACGCAGTACCGGGCCTTCGTTCAGGAAGAGCTGGTTCTTCTGCCGGAACGTCTCCTTGAGGGCGGGGAACTCGTCGACCTGCGGATAGATGTGGCCGTTCGCGAAGAAGAGGTCGAGCCGGCCGTCGAGATCGGCGTCGAGGAATGCCGTGCCCCAGCCCATCCGTTCGAACGTCGGCGCCGCCAGTCCGGCCGCCTGGGTGACGTCCATGAAGAGGCCGTTGCCGAGGTTGCGATACAGCGTGTTGCTGTCGTGGGCGAAGTTCGTCACCACGAGGTCCATCCAGCCGTCGTTGTCGTAGTCCCCGGCGTCCACACCCATGCCCGCCTGGGACCGTCCCTCCGCGCTGAGCGCGACCCCGCTGAGCAGCCCCACGCTCTCGAAGCGGCCGTCGCCGCGGTTGTGGTACAGGAAGTTCGGGTTGGAATCGTTGGCGACGTAGAGGTCCGTCCATCCGTCGCCGTCGTAGTCGGTCGCCACCACGCCGAATCCCCAGGCCGGGGCCGCATCCTTCAGGCCCCGCGCCTCCGCGACCTCGGCGAAGGTGCCGTCGCCCTTGTTCTCGTAGTAGAGATCCGCGGCTCCCGGCAACCCCACGGGCCCGACCATGACCTTTGGCCCGCCCCTCCAGGTCATGGTGCGTTGCGCGCGGACGACGTCGTCCCAGCTCACGTCGGCGTAGCGCGCCACGTACAGGTCGAGGCGGCCATCCCCGTTCCCGTCGAGGAACGCGCAGCCGGTGCTCCAGCCGCCGCCCTGCACTCCCGCCTTCCGCGCGGATTCGGTGAAGGTCCCGTCCCCATTGTTCCGGAACAGGAAGTTGGGACCGAAGTTCGTGACGTAGAGGTCGAGGAGCCCGTCGCCATCGAAGTCGCCGGCGCACACCCCGTTGCCCCAGGCCGCCGCGTCGAGCCCGGCCTCGCGGGCGACGTTCTTGAACTTCCAGTTGCCGAGGTTTCGGTAGAGGGCGCTTGGATGGGGGATGCGCTGTCGCCGCTCGTCGAGCTCGAACGCGCTGACGACGTAGATGTCGAGCCGGCCGTCGTTGTCGTAGTCGATCAGCGCGACGCCGCTCCCGCCTGATTCGAGGAGGTGGTCCTTGGTGCGTCCGCCGGCGAAGGTCTTCTCGGTCAGCTGCCCGGACACCTCCTCGAACTGGACCGGGGAAGGCCCTCCCGTGGCGCTCGCGTTCTCCGGCGGCGGCCCCATGGCGGAGGCGTGGCCGCCATAGGCCGGCTCCGCCACCTTGGGCTGGCTGTAGCTGCCCTGGAAGGGGAGGGTCGTCGTGGTTGCGGTGAGCAGCGCGCTCACCCGCTCGAGGAGGCGCAGGGAGGCGTCGAGCGAGAGTGTTCGCGGAGGCTCGTCGGCCTGCGCGCGCAGCCCCGAGGCGGCCCCCTCCAGCGCGCGGCGCACGTCGGGAGGAAGCGACGTCTCGCCGGCCAGGGCCTGGACCTGCCGGGCCGCTTCCTTCAGGAGACGCCCGGACTCATTCCGGTCTCCGGCGGTGGCGGCGTCGGCGGCACGCCTGAGCAGTCGAACCGCCTCCGCATCCCTCTCGAGGAGGCGCGTGTCCGGCGTCGCGGCCAAGCCAAGCGAGACCGCGATGGCGACGACCGTGGCCAGGCGGGAGACGGCCCGGGTCATGCTACGGCGTGTCGACCTTGATGACGAAGTAGGTGAACTCCTTGCCCGCGGGGACGAGCAGCTGGTGGGGGATCCGCGCCGGGATGTGGACGACATCGCCGGGGGAGAGCGTCTTGCGCTCGCCGCCCTTGATCGACGGACCGCGGCGCTCGTTGGGCGCGGTCGTCTTCGCGCCCGGCACCTCGCCGCCGAAGACGAGGGTCGCCGTCCCGCTCTGCACGAAGAAGAAGTCGGCCTGCGTCTCGTGGATCTCCGCTTCGCCGTCCGCCTCGCGGTGCGCGATCATGGTGAAGTGGTTGCCGTAGGTGGCCAGGCGCTCGGAGGCGACCTTCTTCTCGCTCATCTTCGGCACCAGCTTCTCGCCCTGCGCCTTGAGCTCGGCCGCCGTCCAGATGGAGACCTCCGCCGGCGTTGCCGCCATGAGGGGCACGGCCATCAGCATCATCGTGACGAGCGCCATCTTCTCCATCGATCCTCCCTGTGGCCGGTTCGACCCCGACCCCCGGATCCAACAGTACATCGGTTGACCGCGGCGCGGCTCGGGTGCTCATCCTGCTCCCTCGAGACGCGCCAATGGTCGCCGTGTGCCACTGGTTCCGGGGCCAGTTCCTGCCAAGATCATCGCGTCCGCCATTGATGGCCGAGCGTGGCGTGCGACGCCGCCATGCGCCCGCGCCGCTTTGATCCGGTTGTAGGCCGCGTCCTCCGAGAGGCGAAGCACGGCCATGCAGTACTTGAGCGTCGAACTCCGCGAGGTACACGATCAGGGCCGCCGTGGCCTCGCGCTCGCAGTGCGCGAGGCGGCTCAGCTCGGCGGTGAGCTCGGCGTTATCGAGGTGCGACGCATGCGTGATCATCATGACTGTTGATACCACGAGGAGGTGCCGAGACCGGTCCGCAGACGTGATCGATTATCACTTATTAGAACCGAACTGGTTCCAGAACCAGCACAGCCTGCGTTCAGAATTCACTATGAGTCTGATAAGTGCCTGGAGAAGACACGAGGAGTGCGGTCACGACGGGGCCTGGGGAGCGAATGCGCGGCCAGTCGCGGCGCGACCTCGCCTTGACCGGCCACCGGCGTGGGCGGTAACGTCGGCTGTCTGGAGGCCGGCCCTAGCGGGGGTGCTCGATGGATCGCCGGGATTTCGTCCGGTTGCTCGCGGCCGTGCCGTTCGTCCCCACCTTGAAGGGGGCGTCGGCGGCGCCGGCCGGGCTGCCGAAGCTCAAGGTCGTGACGCGGTATGCCCCTTCCGCCACCCCCGGGATCCCCGGCCCCTTCCCCGGCCGCGTGATCGCGGTCAGGTCCGACAAGTCCGTCGACGTCGAGACGAGCGCGGCCAACGACGAGGTCGTGCGCGAGATGATGGCGCGAGGCATGTGCGCGCTGACGGGCGAGAAGACGCCGCTCGAGGCCTGGCGCCAGTTCGTCCAGCCCTCCGACGTGGTGGGCATCAAGGTCAACTGCGGGGGGCACCCCTGGTGCGTGTCCGCCTACGAGATCGTGGCCGAGATCGTGCGCCAGCTCGGCGCGGCGGGCGTGCCGCCCACGCAGGTGTTCGTCTACGAGCGCTTCCAGAACCAGCTCGACGAGGTGAACTACGCGCCGCATCTGCCCGAAGGCGTCACCATCGTGGCCGCGGAGACCGCGAACCGGCGCGCGGACAACCGCGGGTACGATCCCGCGACCTACGTCGAGGCCGACCTCTTCGGGGAAGAGGACACGCGCTCGAACATGATGAGGCTCGTCTCCCAGAAGCTGACCAAGATCATCAACGTGCCGAACATGAAGGACCATGGCGCGACGGGGGCGACGGGCTGCCTCAAGAACATCGCCTACGGCAGCTTCTCCAACGTGGCCCGCACCCACTACCGCGGCAAGTCGCACACCTATTCGTTCGTGGGCACCCTGGCCTCGGTCGAGCCCCTGCGCTCGCGGACGGTGCTCCAGATCATGGACGGCCTGCGCGGTGTCTGGCACGGCGGCCCCTTCGCGCGCACCCGGAAGTACGTCTTCTATCCGAAGCAGATCCTGTTCGGCACCGATCCCGTCGCCATCGATCGCCTGCTCCTCGACATCATCGATGACGAGCGAAAGCGGCACGGCGCGATCTCCATCTACGACCGCTCGCCCCAGTACCTGAAGATGGATGACGGGGCCGCCCGCGACGCCGACCCGAACGTCAACATCATCATCCGCGAGCCCGGACACGTGGAGTTCGCGGCGGGGCTCGGCCTGGGCGTGGCCGACAAGGCGCGCATCAAGGTCCAGGACGTGGTGGTGTGACGGCTCTCCTCTGGCTGGCCGCCCTCCCTTGTCTCTACTGGACGCAGGGGGTCGAGACCGCGCCCGCCCTGAAGAAGGCGGCCATCGAGCGGCTCTGCGTCGCGCCCGACCAGGCGGCGGCCTGGAGCAAGGCGGGTTTCACGCCCGTGTCCGTGAGCGACACCGACCTCGCCTTGCGCGAGACGGTGGCCGCTCCCGGGATCCGGGCCCGCGCGGACCGCGCGTCCGCCACGCGCAGTCCCTGGGTGTTCACGAACGGATCGCGTTTCCTGCGAGACCCGGCGGGGAAGTACGTCTACGACCTGCCCGCGGGGAAGGCCGCCCTGGCCGCGGCCGAAGCCTACGCGTACGGCGCGGACGCCGTGCTCAAGATCGAGGCCGCGGACCTCGAGAGCCTGGGACCGATGCTCGCGTTCCTCGCGGCGCTCCCGAAGAGCGATCTGCCGGACGTGTCCGACGTGGCCGTCGTGGACGACGGCTCGGCCACGATGGGCGAGGCCCTGACCCTCCTCGTCCGCCGCAACCTGCTCTTCCGGACCGTCCCCGCGCCCTCCGCGCAGTACCGCGTCAACGTCAAGCTCGGCACGCCGGAGTTCCCGGCGGATGCCGCCGCCGATCCCAGCGCGTTCGCGCTCAAGGTCCGCCGCCAGCTCACGGACGAGCAGCGGTCGCTGCGGATCTTCGGCACGGAGGTGGTGATCGGCCGGCTCCTGGGCGACGGCTCGCGGATGCGCCTGCACCTCCTGAACTACGGCGGCCGCGAGACCGAGGGCGTGCGCGTGCGCCTGCGGGGATCGCATCCGGAGGGCGAAGCCAATGTCGCGGGCCAGGGCAAGGTGCCTCTCGAAGACCTCGGCCTCGTGGACGGGGCGACGGAGTTCACGGTGCGGCGGCTCGGCCCCTACGGCGTGGTCGACCTCCCGGCCGTCAAGTAGGTGACGGTCAGGGCGTGAGGCGCACCATCTTCCAGGGACGCCCGTCCTCGGGCAGGAAGAAGATCGCCTCGGTCGCGGGAAGGCGTTGCAGGTAGGCGCGGCTCCTCTCCACGCCCTGGACGAACAGCGCGTCGTCCAGCGCGTCGCCCGCGGTGCCGGTCGCTGCGAGGACGGCGACGCTCAGGACGCCCTGCACGGGCCGGCCGGTGCGCGGGTCCATGATGTGCGAATAGACAATCCCGTCGCGCTCGAACGACTTCTCGGAGGTGCCCGACACGGACAAGGCGCGGTCCTTGAGATGAACGGTGAGCGCCACGCGTCCCGTGTCGACCGGATCCTGGATGTCCACGTCCCAGGCCTCCCGGCCGGGAGGCGCGCCGAGGGCGAAGATCGTGCTGCCGCCCGCGCTGACCAGGGCCGCCGCCACGTGCTCGCGCCGGAGAAGCTCCACCACGCGATCCACCGCGTAGCCCTTCGCGATGCCCCCCAGGTCCAGCTCGATGCCGGGGCGGTCGAAGCGGATGGTCCGCGCCCGGGCGTCGAGGACGACGTGGGCGTAGCCGATCCGCCCGCGCACGTCCTCGATCTCCGGCGCGCTCGGGAGGTGGCCCCCGCCGCGGAAGAAGCCCCATGTCTTCATCAAGGGTCCGACCGTGATGTCGAACGCGCCGTCGGATTCGCGCGAGTACCGCAGGCACTCGGCGATGAAATCGAAGAGCTCGGGCGTAACCACGACCGGCCCCGCGGCCGCATCGCGATTGAGCCGGGAGAGCGGACTCTCCGGCTTGTAATGGCTCATCAGCCGGTCGATGCGGTCCACCTCGTCGAAGGCGGCTCCGAGGATCGGCGGCAGCGCGCCGGCATCCTCGCCGTAGGCTACGATGGCGTACGCGCAGGCCATCGACATGCGGCTGGCCTCGTGCCGGGCGAGCGTCCGCGGGGTGCCCGCGGCCGGCGCCCTCGGCGCGGCCAGCCCCAGCGCGCAGAGGAGGAACGGTGAGACCCAGGCCGACTTCACGCGTGGATCGTACCGTGTTGCGGATCGTCTTCGTCTGCTTTGCCCTCGCCGGAGCGGCGGCCTCGGCCTCGGCCGCGTCGGCGGACGCGAGCGTGATCGTCAGCCATCACGCGCGCGCCGATTTCGCGCTCACCGCCGATCCGGGCGCGGCGGCCTGGAAGAGCGTGGAAGGCGTGGTGGCGGAGAAGGACCGGTTCGGCAAGGTGGTGCCACACCATCGCACCGAGGTGCGCTCGCGCTGGACGGACAAGAACATCTATTTCCTCTTCATCGCCCCCTACGACGAGCTCTACGTCAAGCCCAACCCGACCACGGCCGCCGAGACGGACAAGCTGTGGGACTGGGACGTGGCGGAGGCCTTCATCGGGACCGACTTCAAGGACATCAAGAAATACAAGGAGTTCCAGGTCTCACCGCAGGCGGAGTGGGTCGATCTCGCCATCGACCGCGGCAAGGATCCGCCCTCCCACGACGTGAGCTGGAACTCCGGCTACGCGGTCAAGGCGCGCGTCGATCGCGACAAGCACGTCTGGTACGGCGAGATGCGAATCCCCCTGGAGTCGATCGACGTGAAGGCCCCGAAGAACGGGGTGGAGACGCGGATCAACCTGTACCGCTGCCAGGGCCCTCCCGCGGATCGCAAGTACATCAACTGGCAGACCGTGAACAACGAGACCTTCCATACTCCCGAGGCCTTCGGCCGGCTGCGCCTGGACAACTGAGAGCGTGCGGGGAGAGGCCGCCATCGAGCTGCGGCGTCTCGGAAAGGACTTCGGGTCCAAGCGGGCCCTCCGCGACGTCTCGCTGACCGTCGGGTGGGGAGAGGTGTTCGGCTACGTCGGGGCCAACGGCGCGGGCAAGACCACCACCATCAAGATCCTCACCGGCCTCATCCGTCCCACCTCGGGCGATGCTTTCGTGGGCGGCCACAGCGTCCTGGAGCAGCCGCTCGAGGTGAAGGCGCGCCTGGGCTACGTCCCGGAATCGGGCGCGCTCTTCGAGAAGTTCTCGCCCGTCGAGTACCTGACCCTCATCGGCCGCCTGTACCGTCTCTCCGAGGCGCGCCTTCGTGACCGCATGGGCGAGGAGCTGCGCACGTTCTCTCTGGAGGCGGACAAGGACAAGCCGATGGGCGTCCTGTCCAAGGGCACGAAGCAGAAGGTCTGCTGGATCTCCGCGCTGCTCCACGAGCCGGACGTGCTGGTGCTCGACGAGCCCCTCAACGGGCTCGACGTGGAGACGGTGGCCCACGTCAAGGAGATGATGCGCGGCCTGGCCCAGCAGGGCAGGACCATCTTCTACTCCTCCCACCTCATCGACATCGTCGAGAAGGTGTGCACGCGCATCGGCGTGATCCACGCGGGCCAGCTCGTGAGCGTGGGCACGGTGAGCGAGGTCATGGCCGCGGCCGGAGCGGCCAGCCTCGAGCAGGCGCTCCTGGCTCTCTCCGGGAGCGCGGCCCCGACATGAGCGCGGTCGCGCCGGATCCCCGGCGCGTCGACGGCGGGCAGCTCCGCGCCCTCGTCCACATGATGCTGAAGCAGTCGCTCGGCCCCGGGACGGATCCGAGCACCGGCAGCAGGGGCCATCCCTTGCGCCAGATCCTGTTCTCCATGACCACCCTCGGCGTCATGCTGAGCGCCCGGGCCTGGCGCGTGTCCGACCTTCCGAGCTACCTCGTCCTCTTCTTCGCGGCCATCTTCGTCATCGTGGTCCTGGCCATCAATCCCGACAGCCAGGACGTCCAGGAACGGCGTCTCGAGATCGTGGCCTCCAAGCCGATCGCGCCGCGCACGCTGCTGTCCGCGCGCACCCTCCTGCTGCTCGTGCTCGCGAGCCTGCTCGCGGGCTGTCTGGGGCTCGTGCCCATGGCCGTGGCCGTCGTGCACTTCTCCATGTCCTGGCCCCGCGCCGCCGCCACCTACCTGACGCTGATCGCGGGCACCTTCGCCGCGGCCGTGCTCTGGCTCGCCGTGCTCATGGTCGGGCTGCGCTGGGTCCCCCTGGACCGCGTGCGGAAGACCCTCCAATTCCTGCTCGTGGCCGCGATCCTGGGGATCACCGCGATCTCCCTCGGTTGGATCCCCACCGGTGGCGCGGACGGGCGGGTGTTCTCGATCGGGGCCTGGCCGGGTGTTCTGCTCGCGCCCTCGTCCTGGTTCGCGCTCTTCTGGATGCACGACCCGTGGCCGGGAGCGCTTTGGCGGCGAATGGGCGCCGTGCTCCTCGTGTCCGCGGCCAGCCTGATGTCGGCCCGGGGCGTCCTCCATCGTCACTATGCCAACTTCGCCGAGCAGAGCGCGGCCCCCACGACGCGCGTCCCTCGATCCATGCTCGTAGGCGTCCTGGAGCGGGCGATGCGCATGCCCGTCCTCGGGCCTCTCCTCCTCCCGGCCCCCGTCCTGGCCGTCGCCTCGACCGTGCTCCTGGTCACGCGGCGCGAGGACGTGTCGCGCGCGAAGATCCTCGCCACGCAACTCCTCGCCCTCGGGGCTTTCGTGGTGGCCTTCACCGGAACCGAGCATCTCGTCACCATGACCATGCTGACCTATCTGGGCTTCTCCGCCGTCACCGACGGCCTGAGGGTCATCCGCCAGAGCTCGCTGCCGGGAGCGGGCTGGATCTTCTGTGGGGCCCCCATCGAGCCGCGACACCTGGTCCGCGGGCTCACGACGGCGCTGGCCCTCCGCTTCCTCGCTCTGCCCGCGCTGCTGCTGGCCGTGATCTTCTTCCGGCGGCATCCGCCGGGGCTGGCCGCCGTCCTGGCCCTGAGCTACGTCCTGGCCGCCCGTCTCGTCATCGCCGTGGGACTCCTCGTCTGGCCCGCCTTCCCCCTGTCGCAGGAGCAGCAACGGGCGCAGTCGATGCTGAGCTTCGTGATCGGATTCGCGCTCTCCATCGCCTTCGGGATCGCGCAGTCGGTGTTCGTCCTCCTGCACCAGGCCATCCCGGCCGTGGCCGTCGTGCTCGGAGGCACGACGCTGGTGGCGATGGCGTGCGCGGCCTGGGGTCTCGGACGCGGTGCCGCCTCGCGCGTGGCGCGGCTCGAGTACCCGTACTGACCTTTCCCCGCCGCTCGTGGTAATTTCCGCGGCCATGCGCGTGGTCGGGACCCTTGCCTTCGTCCTCCTCGCGAGCGGCGCCTCTTTCGGGCAACCCTCCGGCGCCGGCCGCCGCTGGTACGACAACGCCTGCGCGCGCT
Source organism: Vicinamibacteria bacterium (assembly GCA_035715025.1). Taxonomy (GTDB): domain Bacteria; phylum Acidobacteriota; class Vicinamibacteria; order Fen-336; family Fen-336; genus AA29. The sequence continues at coordinate 8,796 of DASTLK010000259.1, read as the reverse complement.
GCCATGGCGCCGACGGCAACGGGGGAGAGCGCGGGCCCGGCATCGTGACGCGGCTGGCGGCGCGCGGCGACGAGGCTCTGGCCGCGCTGATCCGCGCCGGCCTTCCCGCCGCCGGCATGCCTGCGTTCGAAGTCGCCGATCCGGACCTGCGCGAGCTGGTGTCCTACCTTCGGACCTTGCGGCCGGGCCGCGGATCTCTGCCGGTGCGCATCCGCATCGAGACCACCGACGGCGGCACGCTGGAAGGCGTCGTCCTCAACCGGACGGCCTCCGACTTGCAATTGCGATCCGACGACCGCCGCATTCACCTCTTGCGCAAGGCCGGCGAGCGCTACCGGCCGGTGACTTCGCAGGCGGACTGGCCGACCTATCACGGACAGTACGGCGGCAATCGCTTCAGCCCGCTCGACCAGATCGACAAGACGAACGTGGCGCGCCTGGCCCCGCGCTGGACCTACGCCCTGGGCGACACCTCGCGGCTGGAGGGGACGCCGATCGTGGTCGACGGGATCATGTACGTGACCAGCGCCAACGAGTGCCATGCCCTGGACGCGGGCAACGGACGCCGGCTCTGGGACTACCGGCGGCCGCGCACGAAGGGGCTGGCCGGCGACGCGGCGAGCGGTATCAATCGCGGCGTCGCCCTGGCCGGCGATCGCGTCTTCCTGGTCACCGACAACGCGCACCTCCTCGCCCTCGATCGATTCACGGGCGCCCTCCTGTGGGACACCGAGATGGCGGACTCCCGCCAGAACTACGGCGCGACCTCGGCGCCGCTCGCCGTGGGCGCCCTCGTGATCTCCGGCAGCTCCGGCGGGGACGAAGGCGCGCGGGGTTTCGTGGCCGCCTTCGATCAAGCGACGGGCAAGGAGGCGTGGCGCTTCTGGACGGTCCCGAAGCGCGGGGAGCCGGGATCCGAAACCTGGCAAGGCGCGGGCATCGATCACCCGTGCGCGACGGCGTGGCTCACGGGGACGTACGACGCCGTTCTCGACACCCTGTACTGGCCGACGGGCAATCCCTGTCCGGACTACGACGGCGAGGAGCGCGGGGGCGACAACCTGTACTCCGACTCGATCCTCGCCCTCGACCCGAAGACGGGCCGGCTGAAGTGGCATTTCCAGTACACCCCTCACGACGTCTGGGATTGGGACGCGGAGCAGCCGCCCGTGCTCGTCGACCTCGACTGGCAGGGGAGCCCGCGCCGGCTCCTCCTGCAGGCGAATCGCAACGGCTTCTTCTACGTCCTCGACCGCACGACGGGTGCGCTCCTCCTCGCCAAGCCGTTCGTGAAGAAGCTGACCTGGGCGAGCGAGATCGGCCGCGACGGCCGTCCCGTCCTCCTCCCCGACCAGGCGCCGGTGGCCGAAGGACGAACGGTCTGTCCCGCGGTGGAAGGGGCCACGAACTGGTTCTCGACCGCCTTCCACCCCGTCACCGGCCTCTACTACGTACAGACGCTCGAGAAGTGCACGCTGTACACGCGGACGCCGGGCCCGTGGCAGGCGGGGAAGTCCTACTACAGCGGGACGACCCGGGACCCGTCCGAGGAGACGCCCCAGAAAGTACTGCGCGCCATCGACGTGCGCACGGGCGCCATCGCGTGGGAGCTGCCGCAGCTCGGGCCCGCGCATTCCTGGGGCGGCGTGCTCGCCACCGCGAGCGGGCTCGTCTTCTTCGCCGAGGATGGCGGCGCCTTCATGGCCGTCGACGCGAAAAGCGGCGCGCCCCTGTGGCACTTCCAGGCCAACGCGCCGTGGAAGGCCTCTCCGATGACGTACGTGTTCGACGGCACGCAGTACGTCGCGGTGGCGGCGGGGTCCACCATCCTGTCGTTCGCGCTCGTGGAGTAGGCATGGCCCGCGTGATCCTGGACGGTCTCTGGCTGCTCCTGGTGCTCCTCGTCACCGGCGCCGGCATGTGGCTCTCGTCTTCCCTCGCGGCGTACCTGAATGGGCCGGTGTGGCTGGCCGCCGGGCTCGGCGTTCTCGCTTTTCCCGTCCTGCCTCTCCTGTGGGAGGCGCGCGCGGCGATGCAACGGGCGCGCACCCGCAGCCTGCGCCAGCCCTTCTTCACGATCTGGGATCGCATCGTGCTGCGCACCCTGGCCGTCAACCTCGTCATCGTTTGCGTCCTTCTCGCGCGCTGGCCCACGGCCTCGTTCGCGGCGCTGGCCACGCGCGGGGACTGGTTCCTCGAAGGGCGTCACAATCAGCAGGCGCGGGCCGCGCGCGTCGTGCTCTTCCGCACCGCGGGGGGAATCGAATGGCTCTATCGGGCCGCGCACCACAACCCCAATGACCCCTACCTGGCACGAACGAAGACGCCGGAGGGCGAGCCGGTGCCGGTCCCGGTGCCGATAGCGGACACCGCGGCGCGGCCCTCCCTGCCGTCGGTCGACGGGGGCGCCTCGCCGACGCCGCCCGTGGACGTCGCTGCCGACGCGCCCGACACGCCGCAACGTCTCGCCGATGGCACACCGGTCTGGCCGCTTCCCGCGGGGATCCACCCGGCGGTGGCGTCGCTGCCCGCCAGCGCCGAGAGCAGCATCGCCTCCGTGGCGCGCTACATCGTCCAGCAGGAGCCGGATCCTTGGATGCGGGTGAAGGCGCTGCATGATTACGTGGCGGATCGCGTGAGCTACGACGTGGAGGCCTATCGTTCCAAGACCTACCCGCCCCAGGACGCGGAGACCGTTTTCCGGACGCGGCGCTCGGTCTGCGCCGGCTACGCAAACCTGCTGGCGGCCATGGGCACCGCGGCCGGGGACGAGATCGTCGTGGTCGGCGGCGACTCGCGCACCAACGGACGGGAGCTGACCGGCGAGGGCCACGCCTGGAACGCGGCGCGGATCGGCGGAAGATGGACCCTCCTCGATGCGACCTGGGACGCGGGCGCGGTGACGGAGGGGCGCTTCGTCAAGAGGTACTCGACCGAGTTCCTTTTCACGCCACCCGAGATCCAGGGACTCTCCCATTTCCCGGACGAGGACCGCTGGCAACTCCGACATCCGACGCTCTCGCGCGGCGAGTTCCTGCGGCAGCCGCTGATGCGCCCTCGCTTCTACGCCGAAGGATTCACTCTCGTCACTCCCGACCGGCCGCAGGTGACCGTCGACCGCGTGCTCGAAGCGTCGCTCCGCAATCCGCGGCATCGCTACGTGATGGCGCGATACGAGAAGCGCGACGGCGGCGTGCGCGCGGACTGCGACGTGGAGCAGGGGCCGTCGGTGTCGGTGCGATGCGCGCTGCCGGAGGAGGGGACGTACCGCGTCGTGCTCCTCTCGAACCGCGAAGAGTACGGCACATACCAGTGGATCGGCGAGATCGAGGCCCTGAGGGGACGCTGAGATATGCTCTCGCCGAGCCGCGGCCCCCATCGATGACACCGCGTTCCCTTTCCATCGTCGTCGCCGCTCTGTCCGCCGCGCTGGCTCTCGGCTTCGCCGGCGCCGATGGAGCCGGCAGGGACGGGGACTGGCGCAGCTACGGCCGCGATCCCGGCGGCCAGCGGTTCTCCACGCTCGCGGAGATCGACCGCGGCAACGTCGCGCGCCTGCGGCGCGCCTGGACGTACCACACGGGGGACCTGGACGTGCGGCCGGGAGTGAGCCAGCCCTTCGCGTTCGAATCCACGCCCCTGGCCGTGGACGGCGTGCTCTACGTGTCCACGCCGTCCGGGCGCGTGATCGCCCTCGACGGCGACACCGGCCGCGAGGTGTGGGCGTTCGATCCTCCCGCGCGCAGCACCGGCCGCGCGGTGGCGCGCGGCCCGCATCGCGGCGTCTCCTACTGGGAGACTTCCGACCGCGCCGATCGCCGCATCCTGTACGGCACGCCCGACGGCCGCCTCGTCGCGCTCGACGCGCGCACCGGCCGCTTGCGCTCCGAGTTCGGGTCGGGCGGGATGGTCGACCTCCGGCCGGGCGTGGCCGACGACTGGCCCCGAGGGCAGCTCGAGGTCTCCTCGCCTCCCGCCATCTACCGCGACCTCGTCATCACCGGCTCGCACCTCCAGGAATACCCCGCCCTCGGTCCCCGCGGCGACGTCCGCGCCTACGACGTCCGCAGCGGCGCCCTGGTCTGGCAATTCCACACCGTGCCCCGTCCCGGCGAGCGCGGCCACGACACCTGGGAGGGCGAGGGCTGGAAGGACCGCTCCGGGGTCAACGTCTGGTCGGTGATGAGCGTCGACACCGAGCGCGGTCTCGTCTTCCTGCCCGTCGGCTCCGCGACGTACGACTTCTACGGCGGCGACCGCAAGGGCGCGAACCTCTTCGCGAACGCGCTGGTCGCGCTCGACGCGGCCACGGGCGCGGTGCGCTGGCACTTCCAGACCGTCCACCACGATCTCTGGGACTACGACCTTCCCGCGCAGCCCGCGCTCGTGACCGTGCGGCGCGACGGGCGCGACGTCGCCGCCGTGGCCCAGGTGAGCAAGAGCGGATTCGTCTTCGTGCTGGACCGCGCGACCGGCCAGCCCCTCTTCCCGGTCGAAGAGCGGCCCGTGCCCGCGAGCACCGTGCCCGGCGAGGCCTCGTCGCCCACGCAGCCGATCCCGCGGCTTCCGCCGCCCCTCGTCCGGCAGTCGATCACCCGCGACCAGATCAGCACGGTGACGCCGGAGTCCAACCGTGCCTGCACCGAGCTGTTCGACTCCGCGCGCACGGGCCCGCTCTTCACGCCGCCCGGCCTCACCCTGACCCTCACCTTCCCGGGCACCCTCGGAGGCGCGACCTGGTCCGGGGCCGCCTTCGATCCCGGGCGCCATCGCCTCTACGTCAACGTCAACGAAGTCGGCGCCCTCGGCGGCCTGCAGCCGCTCGGCCCGAATGCACCCCTCCCGTATCGGCGCGCCGGTTCCGGCGGCGAGTACGCGCGCTTCTGGGACGACAGCCGCTGGCCCTGCCAGCAGCCGCCGTGGGGCACGCTCAACGCGATCGACCTGGACGAGGGGACGATCGCCTGGACGGTGCCTCTGGGCGTCGTGGATGCGCTGGTGGAACGCGGCCTGCCTCCGACCGGGACCCCCAGCCTGGGCGGGGCCATCGCAACCGTCGGCGGCCTCGTGTTCATCGCCGGCACCAACGACGCACGCCTGCGCGCCTTCGACGCGGACACCGGACGCGAGCTGTGGGCCGACCGGCTCGAGGCCAGCGGCCACGCCACCCCCATGACGTATCGCGGTCGCAGCGGCCGGCAGATCGTGGTGATCGCCGCCGGCGGCGGCGGGTACCTCAGCCGCACGACCTCGGACGTCGTGGCCGCCTATGCGCTGCCGGCGCCGTGATCGCCAAGACGCGCATTCTCACCCTCGCCGTGCTGGCCGGGCTTGGTCTGGCCCGTGCGTCCGAAGGCTTCCAGGACCCGCACGGCGAGCCGATCACCCACGCGGCGCGGGCGACCGTCCCCATCTCCGTGGACGGGCGCCTGGGCGAGGACGAGTGGAGCCAGGCGCCGGTGGCGGCGGGCTTCGTGCAGCGCGAGCCCCGCGAGGGCGCGCCCGCGACCGAGGCCACGGAGCTGCGCCTCCTGTACGACGACGACGCGCTCTACGTGGGCGTGCGGCTCCACGACAGCGAGCCCGGCCGCATCATCCGCCAGCTCTCGCGGCGCGACGACGTCGCGGAGGCGGACAGCTTCTCGATCTTCCTCGACCCTCACCACGACCACCTCACCGGCGTCGAGTTCCAGGTGAGCGCGGCCGGCGTCCAGCGCGACGCCGTCATCTACGACGACAACTTCGAGAGCGACGCCTGGGACGCGGTCTGGCAGTCGGCGGTGACGGTGGACGCGCAGGGCTGGGTGGTGGAGATGCGGATACCGTTCTCGCAGCTGCGCTTCCCGGCCACGTTCCGCCCCACCTGGGGCGTGAACGCGCGGCGCATCGTGCGGCGCAAGTCCGAGGTCTCGTGGCTGGCGCTGGTGCCGAGCAGCGAGAGCGGGCTGGCCTCGCGCATGGCCCACCTGGAGGGGATCCGGGGCATCCCTCCCGCCCGGCACCTCGAGCTGCTGCCCTACGCCTCCGTGCGCGAGGAGTACATCGCGCCCGCGCGTGCGGGCAACCCCTTCAACGACGGCTCGCGCCCCTTCGGAGGAGTGGGCCTCGACGTCAAGTACGGCCTCACCAGCAACATGACGATGGCGGCCGCCATCAACCCGGACTTCGGCCAGGTCGAGGTCGACCCGGCGGTGGTCAACCTCACCGCCTACGAGACCTTCTTCGACGAGAAGCGTCCGTTCTTTACCGAGGGGGCGCAGGTCTTCTCTCACTTCGCGCGCAGCGGCGCCAGCGACTACACGACCTTCTTCTATCCGGAACCGCAGCTCTTCTACTCGCGCCGCATCGGGCGCGCGCCGCAGGGGCGAGCCGTCGGCGACTACGTGGACACGCCCGCGTCCACGACCATACTCGGCGCGGCCAAGCTGACGGGGCGCACGAGCGGAGGCTGGACGGTCGGAGTCGTGGAAGCGGTGACCGGCCGCGAGTCCGCGCGCATCTCCAACGGCCTCCTGAGCAGCCGGGTCGAGGTCGAGCCCCTGACCAACTACTTCGTCGGCCGCGCGGAGCGCGAGCTGGGGTCGCGCGCCGGCGTCGGAGTCCTCGCCACCGCGGTGGACCGCTCGTTGGGCCCGAGCCTGGACGGCCTCCTCGTCAGCCAGGCCTACGTGGGCGGGCTGGACGGGCACGTCCTGCTCGACGCCCGTCGCGGGTGGGTGCTGTTCGGCGGCCTCGCCGGCAGCTCCGTCTCCGGGAGCCCGGCCGCGATCCTGCGCCTGCAGACGAGCGCGCAGCGCTACTACCAGCGGCCGGACGCCCCCCACGTTCGCGTCGATCCCCAGGCGACGTCCCTGTCCGGATGGAGTGGACGGATCGGGCTCAACAAGAACAGCGGCAACGTCACCGCCAACGCGGGGCTCTGGGGGATCAGCCCGGGTTTCGAGCCCAACGACGCCGGCTTCGCCACCCAGACCGATCGGGGCGGCGGCCACGGACTCGTGCTCTGGCGGAAGCTCAAGCCGGACCGCTGGACGCGCACGCGCCAGGTCTGGGTGGCGAAGTGGTGGACCTTCAACTACGGCCGCGAGTCGCAGGGCGACGGCGTGCAGTCCGCGGTCAACCTGCAGCTCCTGAACTACTGGAAGACCAGCCTCAACCTGCAACGCTCCTGGGCCACGCTCGACGACAAGCTCACCCGCGGCGGCCCAACAGTGATCCGTCCCGGCATCCAGTCCATCAACGCGTCCATCGTGAGCGACACCCGGCGCCGCTTCTGGGGGAGCGCGTCCTTCACCGTCCAAAAGCGCGACTTCGGCAACTGGATGCGGTCCGTTGGCAGCGAGCTCAGCCTCAAGCCCTGGGCGGCCCTCACCCTGACCGCGACGCCGACGTTCCTGCGCGTGCGCAACGTGGCGCAGTACCTGGCCACGGTGCCGGACCCGACGGCCACCGCCACCTTCGGGTCGCGCTACGTCTTCGGCGGCCTCGACCAGACCGAGCTCTCGATGCCGCTGCGCGTCAACCTCGTCCTCTCGCCGAAGCTGTCCGTGCAGCTCTACACGCAGGCGCTGCTCTCTTCCGGGGACTACTCCCGCATCAAGGAGCTGGCCACGCCCCGGACGTATGATTTCCCTGCCTATGGACTGGACGTGGGCACGCTCGGCCCTTCCGCGGACGGCTCCGCGTACCTCATCGATCCCGACGGCGCGGGGCCGGCGGCCGCGTTCCGCCTGGGCGTCCCCGACTTCAACGTCAAGGCGTTGCGGGCCAACGCGGTCTTGCGCTGGGAATTCCGGCTGGGCTCGACCATGTACCTCGTGTGGACGCAGCGGCGCCAGGACCAGGCGCACCCTGGCGACTTCTCGCTGGGCCGGGACACGCGCGACCTGTTCCGATCGCCCTCCGACGACGTCTTCATGATCAAGGTCGCATGGTGGCTGGGGCGGTGAGCGCGGTGAGCGCGACAAGCGCGACGAGCGCGCCGCCGGCGATCTCTCCCGTGCTCCCCGGACGTGTGGCGTCCGTCGACGTCTATCGCGGCTTCGTCATGCTGCTCCTCCTGGCGGAGGCGTTGCGCTCTTGCGACGTGGCGGACGCGCTCCCCGGCTCGGCCTTCTGGGCCTTCTTCTGCCATCACCAGAGCCACGTGCCCTGGGTGGGCGCGTCGCTGCACGACCTCATCCAGCCTTCCTTCTCTTTCCTGGTGGGCGTGGCCCTCGCCTTCTCGGTGGCGTCGCGCCGCGTGGCGGGGCAGTCGCGGCCACACCTGATCCTCCACGCGGCCTGGCGCGCGGCGGTGCTCGTCTTCCTCGGCATCTGGCTGCGCTCGGTCGGGCGGCCGCAGACGTACTTCACGTTCGAGGACACGCTGACCCAGATCGGCCTCGGGTATGTCTTCCTCGTGCTTCTCGCCCTGCGGCCGCGGCGCGATCAGTGGCTGGCCCTTGCGCTCATCCTCGTGGGCTACTGGGCCGCCTTCGCCTGGTACCCGCGGCCGGCCGCGGACTTCGACTACGTGTCGGTCGGCGTCCCCGCGGACTGGCCGCATCACCTCGGCGGGTTCGCCGCGCACTGGAACAAGAACAGCAACCTGGCCTGGGCCTTCGACCTGTGGTTCCTGAACCTCTTCCCACGCGAGCATCCCTTCGTCTTCAACGGCGGAGGCTACGCGACCCTCAGCTTCATCCCCACCCTCGGCACGATGATCCTGGGCCTTCTGGCCGGGGGCATCTTGCGCGGCGAACTCGCGCCGGCCGCGCGCATCCGCTGGCTGAGCGTCGCCGGACTCATCGGAGT
>DASTLK010000258.1:0-8237 GCA_035715025.1 Vicinamibacteria bacterium | reverse complement strand
TGCTGGACATGCTTTCCGGCCGCTATCCCTCCGACGAGTTCGCGGAGCTGCGGCCGCGCCTGGTGTGGGACCGCCTGCGCGGCACCGTCCGCGCGCGCGAGGGGGCGGCCCGCCTCGCCGTCACCAACGCGGGCACCATCCCGGACCGTGGCCTCTACGGCGTATTCCTCGCGGACGGCGCGGCGAGCGGGCGGCCGGGCGCGGAGGACGGCCGTCGCCCCGGCGGGCGTCGGGTCGGCGAGCTCGACGAGGAGATGGTGTTCGAGAGCCGGGCGGGCGAGGTGTTCGTCCTGGGCGCGTCGAGCTGGCGCATCGTGGAGATCGAGCGCGACCGCGTGCTCGTGGTCCCCGCTCCGGGCGAGCCGGGAAAGATGCCGTTCTGGAAGGGCGACCGTCCCGCGCGGCCGGTGGAGCTGGGCCGCGCGCTGGGGCGCCTGACGCGCGAGCTGGCGGCGGCCCCGCCCGCCGAGGCCCGGAGGCGGCTGGTGGAGGAGCACGACCTCGACGCGCGCGCGGCCGAGAACCTGATCGCCTACATCGCCGAGCAGAAGGAGGCCACCGGCGTCCTGCCCGACGATCGTACGCTGGTCCTGGAGCGCACGCGCGACGAGATGGGGGACTGGCGGCTGTGCCTGCTCTCGCCCTGGGGCGGCCGCGTGCACGCGCCGTGGGCGCTGGCGCTGCGAGCGCGCCTGCGCGCCACTCTCGACGTGGACGTGGAGACGGTCTGGAGCGACGACGGGATCGTGGTGCGCGTCCCCGACCGCGAAGATCCGCCGACGGGGGCCGACCTCGTGCCCGATCCGGACGAGGTCGAGGACCTCGTCGTGCGCGAGCTGGGGGGAAGCGCCATGTTCGCGGCTCATTTCCGCGAGGCGGCGGCGCGCGCCCTCCTCCTGCCGCGGCGGCGGCCGGGCCTGCGCTCGCCCCTGTGGATGCAGCGCAAGCGGGCCGCGGACCTCCTCGCCGTCGCCGCGCGCTACGGCTCGTTCCCCATCATCCTGGAGGCCTACCGCGAGTGTCTGCAGGATGTCTTCGACCTGCCCGCGCTGATCGCCCTCGCCTCGGGGTTGCGGCGCCGCGAGATGCGCGTGATGACGGTGGACACGCAGACGCCTTCGCCGTTCTCCGCCTCCCTGCTCTTCGGCTACGTCGCGAACTATCTCTACGACGGCGACGCGCCCCTGGCCGAGCGCAAGGCGCAGGCCCTCTCCGTGGACCAGGCCCAGCTCCGCGAGCTCCTGGGCCAGGCCGAGCTGCGCGAGCTGCTCGACCCGGAGGCCATCGACGAACGGGAGCGGACGCTCCAGGGGCTGGACGAGACCCATCGCGCGCGCTCCGCCGATCGCGTGCACGAGCTGCTCCTGCGCATCGGCGACCTCACTCCCGACGAGCTGCGGGCGCGCGTGGCGGCGCCGGCCGAGGCCTGGACCCTTGAGTTGATGCGCGACCGCCGCATCATCCGCGTCCGTCTGGCCGGCGACGAGCGATTCGCGGCCGCGGAGGACGCGGGCCGGCTGCGCGACGCCTTCGGGGTCCCCTCGCCTCCCGGGCTCCCGCAGGCCTTCCTGGAGCCGGCGCCGCACGCGCTGCGCGACGTCGTGTCGCGCTACGCGCGCACCCATGCGCCCTTCACCGCGGAGGAGGTCGCCCGCCGGTACGCCGTGGGCGAGAGCGCGATCGAGGGCGCCCTGGAGGATCTGTCCCAGGCCGGCCGCGTGGTCGAGGGGGCGTTCCGTCCGGGCGGCGGCGGGCGGGAATGGTGCGATGTGGAGGTGCTCGCCACCCTGCGGCGACGGTCGCTGGCACGCCTGCGCCGGCAGGTCGAGCCCGTGGAGCCGGCCGCGCTCGCGCGCCTGGCCTTGTCCTGGCAGGGCATCGCGACCGGCCCGCAGCCCTCGATGCGCCGCGGGCCCGACGCGCTGCTCGACGTGATCGAGCAGATCCAGGGTGCGGCCCTCCCCGCCAGCGCGCTGGAGACGGACGTGCTGCCCGCGCGGATTCCCGGCTATCGGGCGGAGGACCTCGATGCGCTCTGCGCGGCGGGCGAGGTGGTGTGGGTCGGCCTGGGCCCGCTCGGCGAGCACGACGGCCGCATTACGCTCTTCCTGGCCGACGCCCTGCCGCTGCTGCACGTGCCGCGCACGGACCCGCCGGCGGGCGAGGTGCACGAGGCCCTGCGCGCGCACCTCGCGAAGCACGGCGCCAGCTTCTTCGCGGAGCTGGCCGCCGCCGCGGCCGGCACCCTCGCGCGCACCGTCCTGGAGGCGCTCTGGGACCTCGTGTGGGCGGGCGAGGTCACCAACGACACGCCGGGCGCGCTGCGCGCGTACCTGCGGCCCGCGCCTTCCGCGGCCGCGCGCCGGTCGTCGCGGGCGGCCCTCTTTCGTTCGCGACGGCAGTCGCCCCCCAGCGCGGTCGGTCGCTGGTCCCGCCTGCCCCGTCCGGCGGCCGGGAAGGGCGCGACCACCGCCCGCGCCAAGGCGATCGCGGAGCAGCTCCTGGCCCGGCACGGCGTCCTCACGCGGCCGGCGGCGATGGCGGAAGGCGTGGCCGGCGGATTCGCCGCGCTCTATCCCGTGCTCAAGGCGCTGGAGGAAACGGGGCGGATCCGGCGTGGTTACTTCGTGGCCGGCCTGGGCGGATCGCAGTTCGCGCTGCCGGGAGCCCTCGAACGCCTGCGCGCGGTGCGCGAGGCGGCGGTGGACGACGAAGACGTGCCGCCCGGCGCCGTGCTCGCGGCCACGGATCCCGCGAACGCCTACGGAGCGGCGCTGGCCTGGCCGGAGGCGGTCTCCGGACGCGCGATGCGCGCCGCCGGCGTACACGTCGCGCTCGTCGACGGCCTGCTCGCCGCGGTCGTCGCGCGCGGGGACGGGGAGATCCTGCCCCTCCTTCCCGAAGGCGAGCCCGCGTGCACACGGACCGCGCGCGGCCTGGCCGGCGCCCTCGCGCGCTGGGCCCTGCGCACCGGACGCACGTCGCTCGGATGGGGAGGCGCCGGCCTCGCCGCCGCCGCCGACCACGCCGTCCTCGCCGATGCGCTGCGCGCGTCCGGCTTCGTCCCGTGGGGACCGGGGTTTCGGCTCACCAGCGCGCCGCCGTCGTCCGCGCCCGGCAGGACGATGCCGGACCCCGCGGAGGCCTGAGGCGCGTGCCGGAAGGCGACACCCTGTGGCGCGTCGCGAACCGCCTCTCGCCCGCGCTCGTCGGGCGCCGGGTGACCGCGCTGCGTCTGGCCTCCCCCGCGCTCGCCTCGGAGGCGCGCCGCCATCGCGTGGAGGGGAGCACCATCGTGGCCGTGGAGGCGCGCGGCAAGCATCTCCTCGTCCGCTTCTCGACGGGCGTCGCCTTGCACACGCATCTGGGCATGATGGGATCCTGGCACCTCTACCGCGCCGGATCGCGCTGGCGGTCGCCCGCTCACCTGGCGCGCGTCGTCCTCGAAGCCGACGGCGTGATCGCGGTGTGCTTCGTCCCGCGCGTCGTCGAGCTGGTGCCGGAGAAAGACGAAGGCGCGCACCCGACCCTGGCCGCCCTCGGCCCCGACGTCGTGGCCGGTGGATTCGATGCCGTCGGGGCGGTGGCTCGGCTGCAGGCTCGCGGCCCCGTCCCCATCGGCGCCGCCCTCCTCGACCAGACCGCGCTCAGCGGCATCGGGAACATCTACAAGTCCGAGGTCCTGTTCCTGTGCGGCACCGATCCGTTCGCCCCCGTGGCCTCCCTGGATGCGGAGCGGTTGCGAGAGATCGTCGACACCGCGCACGCGCAGATGCGGCGCCGAGTGCTGGCGCCCATCGGCCCGACCACCGACGGCGTTGGCCGCGGCCGGTACTGGGTCTACGGACGGGTGCGGCGTCCGTGCCGCCGATGCGCCACGCTCATTCGGGCCGCGCGTCAGGGAACGCCGTCGCGCACGACCTATTGGTGCCCGCGCTGCCAACCCCCGGGCCGCTCCGGCTGATGGCGGCCGACTGGTGCCCTCTACACGCGAACGAGGGTGGCGCCCCAGTTCATGCCCGCCCCGAAGGCGACCAGCAGCACCAGGTCGCCCGCGGTCAGGCGCCCGGCGCGCGCGGCCTCGTCCCAGAGAAGGGGGATGGTCGCGGCGGTGGTGTTTCCGTAGCGCTCGATGTTGTGCAACACCTTCGCGTCCGGGATGCCGAGCGCCTTCTGGCAGTACTCGTTGATCCGCTTGTTGGCCTGGTGCATGAGGACGAGGGACAGGTCGTCGATGCGGACCTCGTTGCGCGCCAGCACCTCCTGCGAGGCCGCGATCATGTTGGTGGTCGCCATCTTGAAGACCGCGCGGCCGTCCATCACGGGGATGTGGTCCCCGCGCTTGAACTGCTCGGGGTCCGTATAGGGCCGGTGTTTGAAGCCCGTGCCGGGGACGTAGAGCTTGTCGTATTCGGCGCCGCTCGTGTGGAGGAGCGAATCGACGACCCCACGGCGCGGCTCTTCGCTGGCGCGGACGACCACGGCCGCCCCCGCGTCACCGAAGAGCACGGTGAGGTGGCGGAAGCGGGTGTTCCAGGCAAACTCCTCGGGCGTTGGGGGCACGTCGCCGCGACCGAGCATGTACTCCCAGTTCGTGGCCGTCCAGGGCATGAAGCCGGTGTGGATCTCGGCGCCGACGAGGAGGACGGTGCGGGCCAGCCCGGCGCGGATCTGCGCGTCCGCGAGCTGGAGGCCGTAGAGGAAGCCGACACACTGCTGGCGGATGTCGAAGCAGGGGACCTCGCGCAGGCCGAGCTTGGCTTGCAGGAGGGCGCCCGCTCCCGGGAAGAAGTGATCGGGAGTCATGGTCGCGAAGACGACGAGATCGACGTCCGCGGGCGTGATCCCCGCGTGGTCGATCGCGCGGCGGGCGGCGGCCACCCCGAGGTCCGAAGTGCCCGTGCCGCGCTCGACGTAGTGCCGCGCCTCGACGCCACTGCGCTCGCGAATCCACTCGTCGCTGGTGTCCATGACACGGGCCAGCATGGCGTTGCTGACGCGAGTGGGCGGTATCTCGCTTCCGCTGCCGGCGATCACGGCGCGCGTCATATCGTTTTGTCCTCGCCCCCGGAGTCGAGATTGTATGGCGTATTGAGTCAGGGGGGCAGGATACTAAGTCAGGGGGGGCACTCATGCGTCATTCGCGACGGGCATTCGCGACCCCCCCTGAAACCCCCCTCGCAACGCGCCGCTGCTGCGCAGCGCCGCCTTGCTCTGCGGTCGGCTTGTTGCCGCCCCGTCTCCGTCTCCGTTCCCGTCTCCGTCCGTTCAAGGATCCTGCCTCGGCTGGTGGCCGAAGTCACAGGGCAAGGGGGCGGGGGTGCACCGGGCGTGGGCCTGTGGTATCCAAGGGGCGGCAATGCTCACCGACCTCGGCACCACCCCCATCGCGGAGACTCTCCGCGCGCTCGCCGGCTCACGCAGCAGCGGCGACCTCCAGGTTCAATCCGGCAAGACGGTCAAGACGATCTTCTTCGACCACGGCCGCATCGTCTTCGCCGCCAGCAACCTCAAGAAAGACCGGCTGGGCGAGGCGTTGGTGGCCCTGGGCCGCATCACCGACGAGCAGTTCAGCCAGGCCTCCGCGCTGCTGGGGGGCGAGCGCAAGCGGCGCTTCGGTGAAGCCCTCGTCCACTCCGGCATCATGGACAAGACCGAGCTCGGCCGCTCCGTCGCGCGCCAGGTGAATCGGATCGTCCTGTCCGTCTTCCCGTTCTCGGAAGGCGTGGCCACCTTCGACGAGCGAACCTCCGCCATCCCCCTCGAGTACATGGTCAGCCTCTCCATGCACCGCATCCTCTACGACGGCATCAAGATCATGACCAGCGAAGCCCTCGTGCACGCCGGCCTCGGCCAGCTCGACCGCCGCGTGCAGCTCGCTCCGGTGGCCCCGTTCGCGTTCCAGCCCGACGACGCCAGCCCGGACGAGCTGGAGATCCTCGAGCAGGCGCAGCGCACGGTCACGCTGCGCCGCCTGGCCTGGGTGCCCGGTGGGATCACGTTCACGCGCCTGCGCGCCGCCTACGCGCTCCTCGCCGCGGGCCTGCTCGTGGACGCCGACCGAGCGGAGGCGGGGATGCAGCCGGCCATCCACATGGAGACGAGCACGTTCCTGCTCTCCGCCCTGCAGCGCCAGCCGGATCCCAGCGCGGCGGAAGCCCTGCGCCGCGAGGTGGCGGACGAGCTGGAGCGCTCCGCCCACCTGGACCGCGAGGCCTGGCTGAAGGTCTCCCGCGAGGCCCCGCGGGAGGAGCTGAAGAAGGCGCTCGAGGAGAAGATGGAGCGCTACCACGGACTGCTGGAGGCGGCCGGCCGCGATACGGAGCTCAAGAACGACCTCGAGGTGATCCTGGGCCGCGCTTCGGCGATGTTGCGGCTGGCGCGTCAGGCGCCGCCCCCCGCACCACCCCCGGCGCCGGAGAAGCCCGCCGAAGCCCCTCCGGCCTCCGATGTCGCCTCCGCCGCGGCCGCGGCGGCCCCGCCCGTCGTGGACGGAGCGACTTCCTCCGGGACCCTCGGGTCCATGCAGATCGAGCACCTGCTGATGGAAGGCGAGGTGCGCATGACGGTCTCCGACTACGCGAACGCCATCAACGTCTACACGCGCGTGGTCGAGCTCGCGCCGAACGTCCCCGCCTACTGGGTGAAGCTCGCCATCGCGAAGGCGAGCTTTCCGCGCACGGCCAAGCAGGCCGAGCGCGACTTCGTGGAAGCCCTGCGCCTGGAGCCGGACAACGCGGATCTGCACTGCAAGTTCGGCATGTACTACAAGGCGATGAGACAGCGCGCGCGCGCGCAGGCCGAGTTCGAGACGGCCCTCCGGCTCGACCGGCGGCACGCGATGGCCCGCCGCGAGCTGGAGGCGATCGCGCCCGGCTCCGACACCGTGCTCAACCTGAAGAAGCTGTTTCGCTAGGCCGCAGCAGCGGGAAGAGCGCGAGCGCCGTACCCAGCGCGACGAGGCCGATCATGGCGTCGCCGAGCCGTGCGGCCTCCGCGGCAAAGGCCGTGGCCACGCCCAGCAGCACGAGCCCCGGCCCGATGCCGGGGGTCGCGCCGAGCCGGCCGGCCAGGGTGTCGCCTTCGAAGGGCGGCGCGCGGCGAAGGCCCAGGGCCGCCGTCGTCACCAGCACGAGGCCCCAGGCCAGCCAGCCGCCGCGACGCCCGAGCGCCGCCTCCATTCCCAGCCGCGTCCAGAGCATGCCGACGGCGATCAACGCGGCCAGGGCGGTGGCGGCCAGGAGCAGGCGGCGGATCGCTTCGGTCGCGAACCGTCCCCCACCCGCCCAGCGCTCGGCGCCGATGCCGTAGCCGGCGACGATGACCACCCAGCCGACGAAATTGCCGACGGGCACGCCAAGCCAGGGTCCCGGCGGCGTCCATTCCCACAGGCCGCGACGGACCGCGACCGGCTCGATCGTGAGGTCGAGGGTGACGGCGAAGAGGGCGGCGGCGAGCGCGCGCGCCGGCGCCGGCCGCAGGCCGCGCCGTGCGGCCAGGGCGAGGGCGGACGAGATCACGGCGGCCCAGACGAGCGCGACCGCGATCGGCACGCCCAGCGGCGCCAGGACCCACCCCGGACCGTAGCGATGCGATCCGAACACGCTCATCGAGGTGCGCTCCAGGGCAAAGCCGTAGGCGGCCAGCGTGAGGAGCTCGCCCGCGGCCCGGCGCGTGCCCAGGGCGGCGCGCGCGTGAAGGAAGGCCAGGAGGATCGCGACCGGCGCGACCAGGAACTCGTGGACGGCGACGGGGAGTCCCGGCGGCGTCACCCCGCGCCCGGCCCCGTCACGGCCGCTCCGTGAACTCGGCCATGCCGTGGCCGCGGCGGCCCTCGCAGGTGTAGCGCATGAAGTTCTCGTGCAGGAGCAGCCGCCAGGGATGGCCGGTCAGGTGGCGGCCTAGGCCCCGCGCGAGCTGCACGGGCACGGTGACCGTCCGTTCGACCTCGCCCGACATCCGCACGACGCCGCGCGGCGTCCCCAGCTCGAGCTCGAGGCCGCGCAGCGTCCCCTGGCCGCGGCGGGCCGTCCACGCGACCCGGCGCACGGGCTCCACCCGTCCTTCCCGCCACACGAACCCACCCTCGACCACGTGGCCGCTGACGCTGACGGCCAGCGCGTGCACGGCGAGGTCGTCGCCGAAGCGGACGGTGAAGAGCCGCCACCATTCCGCGGCATTCCAGTCGCGCCTTCCCCAGGAGTGATCTCGACTGCCCGTCCCGTCGAGATGGCGGA
>DASTLK010000257.1:0-3765 GCA_035715025.1 Vicinamibacteria bacterium | reverse complement strand
TATGGATCTGAAGCCCCGGTCGGGCCCGAAGGGTCCCTAATGGGAGCAAGGAGTGTGTGTATAGACGACCTCTGATTATAGCGTATTAAGGCAGGGGGGGCACTCACGCATCATCCGCGATGGGCGTTCGCGGCCCCCCCTGCAACCCCCCTCGCACGTCGCCGCGCTGCGCGCGCCGCCGTGCTCTACGTGACACTTGGCCCGGACCGCGGGCTCTTCTCCCGCCTTCCGGGCCGTTCGTTTCTCTAGAGCTTCAGCTCCCACGTCTCCGAGACCAGGCCCTGGCCGAACTCGTGGTTGGGCTCCTGGCCCATGAGCTGGAAGCCCGCCTTCGCGTAGATGTGACGCGCGGGGTCGAGGATCGACTGCGTCCAGAGCACGATCTTCTGGTACCCCGCGCCGCGCGCGAAGCGCACGCATTCGTCCACGAGGCCCTGCCCCACGCCCAGGCCGCGGGCCACGGGCTCGACGAGCAGGAGGCGGAGCTTGGCGACCGTCTTCGACTTCGCGACCAGGAAGATCGATCCCACCCTTTCGCCGCCGAGCTCCGCGATCCACGCCCGCTCGCGCTTCGGATCGTGCTTCTCCATGAATCGCACCACGATCTCCGCCACCAGGGCCTCGAAGGGCTCGCCCCACCCCCACTCCCGGTCGTAGACCTCGCCGTGACGGTGGATCACCCAGCCCATGTCCCCGGCCCGCGGCGAGCGCATCCGGACGGGGGACGCGGGAGCGGCCTCTCCGCCGAGCAGGGTCTCGATCGTGCGCATGGCGCCGACCAGCCGCTCCTGATCGGTCACGGCCAGCGGCTGAAGTAGCGCGCGCACCTGGCGCGCGGAGGCCGCGTCCAGCTTCGCGAACGCCTGCCGGCCGCGCGGGGTCAGCCGGAGGAGGCTCTGCCGCCCATCTGCCTTCGAGGGCTGGCGCGTGAGGAGGCCGCGCCGTGCGAACGCGGAGAGGATGCGGCTCAGGTACCCGGCATCCAGCCCGAGCTCCTGGCCGAGCGCGGTGGCCGTCGGCGCCTCGCGGTGCGCGAGCTCGTAGAGCACGCGGGCCTGGGTGAGGGAGAAGGGGCTGCCGAGCAGCCCCTCGCGCAGGACGCCGATGCGCCGCGTGTAGTCGCGGTTGAACTGCCGCACCGCCTCGACCCGTGCCCTCTCGCCCATGCTCGGCCGGAGTCTGCACCAAGATACTTGACTCCGTCAAGTAGTTTCGGCCCGGCAGACTTCGTGGCATCCTTTCCGGGCATGCCTGCCGCCGGCGCCCTGGCCGCACCGGCCACCCTCGCCCTCGCCAGCCTCCTCCTCGCCTCCCCCGCCCGCGCGGGCGCCGCGGAGGGGCCGGACCACGCCGGGGTCCTCGGCAACTACGCGATGGACCGCGACGCCTCGGGCACGAGCTGGCAGCCGGAGGCGGCGGAGATGCCCGGGGTGCACGCCTTCCCGGGCGCCTGGCGCGTGATGGTCCACGCCGGACTGTTCGGGATCTTCACGGACCAGGGCGGGCCGCGCGGAGGCAGGCAGGGATTCATCACGAACATGGCCATGGCCGCGGCCAGCCGCAGGCTGGAGGGCGGGATGCTCACGCTGCGGGCGATGGGCAGCCTGGAGCCCCTGATGGGGCCGAAAGGATATCGGCTCCTCCTGCAGACGGGCGAGACGGCCGACGGCCGCACGCACCTCGTGGACCACCAGCACCCGCACGATCTCGCCATGGAGCTGGCCGCCATCTACTCGCATCCGCTGGGGACGCGGGCGAGCGCGTTCGCCTATCTCGGGTGCCCCGGCGAGCCCGCGGTGGGGCCCGCGGCCTTCATGCACCGCGCCTCCGCGGCGGAAGTGCCGGTGGCGCCGCTGACCCATCATTGGCTGGACTCCACGCACATCTCGTTCGGAGTGGCCACCGCGGGCCTCGTGTGGGGGCGGGCCAAGCTCGAGGCCTCCGCTTTCAACGGCCACGAGCCGGACGCGGCGCGCTGGAACGTCGAACGGCCCCGCTTCGACTCCCACGCCGCGCGTCTGACCGTGAACCCGCGGCCATGGCTCTCCGCGCAAGCCAGCGCGGCCGAGCTCCGAGGGCCGGAGATCCTCCACCCGACGATCGACGTGCGCCGGTACACGGCCTCCGTGAGCTACGCGGGCACGGGTCGTCTCCGGACGCAGGCCACTCTCGCCTGGGGTCGCAACGTGCGGAGCGCGGACCTGCCCACGAACTGCCCCCTGGCGGCGAAGGCAGGGGCGCTGGTGGCGTCCTGCGCGGCCGCGAGCCCTCCGTTCGCGCCCTCGCGCGTCTCGGACGCGCTGCTGGCGGAGGCGAGCGTCCGCCTGGGGACGCGCCACGGGGCCTTCGTCCGCGCGGAGCGCGCGGAGAAGGACGAGCTGTTCCCCTCCTACGATCCGTTCCACGTCCGCGTGTTCCCGCTGGTCGAGGTCCAGGCCGGCTACCGGTACGCGCTTCCCGTCCCCGGGCGCGTGAGCTGGGGAGTGGGCGCTTCGGGCGCGATCGCCCTCCTGCCGGAGTTCCTCGCCAACGAGTACGGGCGGCGTCCGCTCTCGTATTGGCTCTTCGCCAGCGCGCGGCTGCGCTGAGGCCTCAGCCGGCGGCCGCGACCTCGAGGTCGGCAAGGGGCGGCTCGATGACCCGGAGCGCTCGCCAGCGTCCGGCGCGGAACCGCCTCATCATCAGGATCCCGAGGAGCACGATGTACGCGCTGGCCGTCATCCAGGCCGCGTAGACGCCGCCTCCGCCCACGACGCAGACGAGATACGCCGGGGCCAGCATGGCGCCCCAGGCCAGGATCACGGTCAGGGCCAGCGTGTAGAACGTGTCCCCCGCCCCGCGCAGGGCGGCCGCGAAGATCACGTTCATCATGTCGAACAACGAGTACAAGGCGACGAAACGGAGCAGCACCACGGAGATCCTCTCGATCTCGGTGAACACCACCGGATCGGAGCCGGCCGCGTAGGGAAAGAGCAGGGCGTGGGGCGCGAGCAGGTAGAGCGCCCCGCACGCGGTCATGTAGACGAGGCTCATCCAGAAGGCGGACCAGGTGGCGCGCTCCGCGACGTCGGGCTGATCGGCGCCGAGGTACCGGCCCACCACCGCGCTCACCGCCACTCCCAGCCCCAGCATCGGCATGAACACGATCATGTTGAGGTTGAAGGTGATCCCGCTGGCGGCGAGAGGGGCGGTGCCACTGCGGCCCACGATCATCATGAAGATGGCGAAGGCCAGGATCTCGAGCGAGTACTGCAGGCCGCTGGGCAAGCCGTAGCGCAGCAGGCGCAGGAACAGGGCGGGATCGAATCGCCAGCCGGACAGGGTGGCGTAGGCGCGGCGGCAGGAAGGCCGCAGGATCAGGACCGCGAAGATGGTCGCGCCCAGGGCCTGCGCGACGACGGTGGCCCAGGCCGCCCCCGCCACGCCCCAGCGTGGGAAGCCCCCGCGGCCGAAGATCCAGAGCGCGTCGAGCACGATGTCGGCGGCGGTGGAGACGACGTTCACGGCGAGCACCACCCGCGTCTGGCCGCGCCCGGCGAAGAAGGTGGCGAGGGTGGCCATGAGCACCACCGGGAAGGCGCCGCGCATGAGGATGGTCGCGAACGTCACCTCGCTGCGCTGCACGGCCGGATCGTGTCCGGCCAGCGCGAAGACGGGGCCGACCAGGGGCGAGACGGCGGCGATGACCACACCCGCGCCGAGCGCGAAGTAGAAGCCCTGCCACATCACGGGACCGATGCGCAGCGGACGGCCGGCACCCAGGTA
>DASTLK010000256.1:0-10790 GCA_035715025.1 Vicinamibacteria bacterium | reverse complement strand
GGCTTCACCCCCGCGTCGTCCGAGCTCCCACATGACCAGGCATCCCACGACCGATCCCAGCGTCGTCGTCAGGGCATAGAGCCAGGCCCGTCCGGGGTGGATGTGAGAGGACGTGATGAGGAGGATGTCGTTGATCTCGGGGAAGCTCAGGAAGGAAGAGTCCAGGAACGCGACGACGAACATGCCCGGCGCGCCGATCAGCGGCACGAGGACGGTCTGAACCCAGAGGACGACCTTGTGCATCGGGGGTGGCGGGCCTCAGGACGCCAGGACGAATTCCTCGGTGTCGGGATCGTGGTCGAACAGCTCGCCGTAGCGGGCCCAGTCGAGGGCGGTGCCGAGCTGGCGCTCGGCTTCCGTCGGTGAGAAGTGCTCTTCGAGCCGCTTCAGGAACTCCTGCTTGCGCACGCGTCCCCCCTCCGCCTCCTGCAGGGCCTCGCGGATGCGGCGGAGAATGGGTAGCTCCAAGAGCCGCCGCCGCAGCCGCTCCTTGCGTTCGGGTGCCTCCGCCGCGGACAGGGCGCGCCCTTCGGCGGTCAGCTCGATGTCCCCCGACGCGATCTTCACCAGGCCGAGCTGCTTGGCCGCTTCGGTGACGGGCAGCAGGTCGTCGAGCTCCAGGCCGAGCGGACCGCCCAGCTTGTAGAGGTCCTCGCGTCCGCCGCTGGCGTCGCGCAGGTGCTCGAGGAGGCCGAAGACCATCGCGATCGGCGCATGCGGGAGCGGCTTCCAATCCTTGGCCATCGCGCTCATCTCAGGCCAGCAGCGTGTACATGCGGTCCACCACCTCGCGCACGGCGGGCGCGTCCGCACGCCGCGGCCGCGGCAGGGACGTGAGGTCCACCATGTCGGCGATCCGCCCCGGATTCGCCTTCAGGACCACCACGCGGTCGGAGAGGCTCACCGCTTCCTCGATGCTGTGGGTCACGAGCAGGATGCTCTTGGTCAGCACCTGCGGCGAGGCCCAGAGGTCCAGCACGAGGTCGCGCATGGTGCGGGCGGTGAGGACGTCGAGGGCGGAGAAGGGCTCGTCCATGCACAGCAGCTCCGGCTCGACGGCCAGGGCGCGCGCGACGCCGACGAGCTGCTTCATGCCTCGTGAAAGCTCCTTGGGATAGGCGCGCTCGTAGCCGGCCAGGCCGGCCAGATCGATGTACTTCTCCGCCTTCTTGAGCCGCTCGTGGACGCCCAGGCCGCGCGCCTCCAGCCCCAGGGCGACGTTGTCCACGACCGTCAGCCACGGGAAGAGCGCGAAGGACTGGAAGACGAGGGCCGCGCTCCGGTTCACGCCCTCGAGCAGCCGGTCGCCGAGGAACACGCGCCCGCGGGTAGGCCGGAGGACTCCGGCCACGATGCGCAGGAGCGTGCTCTTGCCGCAGCCGGAAGGACCGACCAGGGAGAGGAACTCCCCCTCACGGATCTCGAGGTCGATGGGCCCCAGGATGCGGATCTTGCGGTCGTAGAGCTGCTCGACCGCGTCCAGGCGCACGAGGACCTTGCGATCGGCCTCGGCCGGGACGACGGTCGCGTCCATCGCGGCGGCTCCATGCAATGTGTACGGCTATTGTAGTTTGGAAGTCCGCGGAGCGCGCCACGTACCGCAACGGCAACGACCATGGGCGTCACTGGCGTAGAGGGGCGCGGGGTGCGCCCAGCGCCAGTGACGCAGCCGATCGGCGAGACGGCCCCTCGGGCGGCAGAACTCGCTAGAAGCGCAAGCGCACGCCGATGGTTGCGCTGGCGCCGTTGAGGTCGAGGGTGTTCTGGTTGAAATCGTCGCCCATGCGCTTCTTCTGCGCGAACTGATACCGGCCTTCGGCCGTGATCGCGAAATCGTGGCCGAGGGGAATGCGCAGGCCCGCGGCCGCGTGTCCGCCCAGGGCGGCCCCGTCGGACTTGAACGAGTCCGACGAGATGTCGAGGTTGTTGCTGAAGAAATCGATGAAGTCGCCGAACTCCTCGTACTTGTAGAAGAAGACGTCCGCGCCAAGGGTCAGGTACGGCTGCACGGGCGCGTAGCGGTCGGCGGGCAGGGCTCGCAGCGAGACGCCGAGCGGTATCACCGTGAGCTTCAGGGTCTGGCTGATCTCGCTGCCGTCCTCGCGGACGGAGTCACGGTAGCTGGTGGGGATCTCCCGGCTGTACCCGTCCAGGCTGATCCCCAGCTCGAGGTGGGGCGCGACGTTGAAGCTGTACTCCGCCCCGCCGTAGACGCCGATCCAGTCCTTCTTCATTACGCCCGGGCAGGAGGTCGCGGTGCACTCGTTGCTGCGCGAGTCGGGCGTGTAGAGCTGGTTGTCGTCGTCGAAGAGGTCGCTTTGCGCGCGCGGGAAGAAGCCGCCGACCCTCAGCTCGAGCCCGCTCGCCCATCCTGCCGCCGGGGATGCCGCCACCAGACCGAGGGCCAACACCGCCGCTGTTGCTCGTGACATTCGAGTCTCTCCTCGTTGAAGCGCGCCCCACGCTGCGCCTCTCTCTGCGCGCGAGGTAGCAGGAAGGATGCCACAAGCCGAAAGCACGTCAACACCTTGAAAGGCGTGTACTTGCCCGGTCGCCTGCGCTTCCCGACCGTCCTTCATCGAGGACGGCGCGAGTACGCGGAGCGCTACCTCGGGGGCGGCGAGGCCTGGCGGAAGAGGACCACGCGGTCCTTCGGCGGGATGGGAGTGCCGAGGGGACGGTCCCAGAGCCCGCTGGAGAGGCCGAACGCGCTGTCGCCTCCGCGGGCGCTGTGATGATAGAGGTGGTGCTTACGGATGTAGACGAAGTAGCGCCATCGGAACTGGTGGAAGTGCACCGAGTAGTGGATCCATTCCTCGACGACGTAGCTCAGCAGCACGGCCGCGATGAAGACGGGAGCGGTCGGCAGCGGCGCGAGGAAGCTCAGCAGCGCGAGAACGAATGCGAAGGGCAGGCTGTCGAAGCCGCCGTTGATGTGCAGGCCGTCCCACGGCCGTAGATGGTGGTCCCCGTGAGCGGTGTCGAAGAAGCGGTGGAGACCGTGCTTGAGCCAGCCCTTCCCGTCCGGGAATCGGCCGTGCAGCACGTACCGGTGGACGAGGTACTCCACGAGGGTCCACGACACCACGCCCGCCGCGAGGTAGCCGGCGGCGGTCCACGGACGCGCGCGCAGCCCGAGGGGCAGGACCACCAGCGCGTAGAGCGTGTAGGCGACGGTGACGGGATAGAACCGTACGCGCGCCGTCCACGCCTCCTTGGCCATGTCGATTCCCGGAGGAGGGACGGACGGCTTCGGTATCCCGTCTCGCGACTTCAGGACCGTGCCCCGGTAGGTCATACCGGTTCCGGCCAGCTCGAGCTTCACGGTTCGCCCAATCCTAGAACACTCTGCCCAACTTGAAGAACCACCTTCGGTGGCCATTGTCGCCCGAGCTCCCCCCCACGTAGAGGGGGCCGAAGGCCGTTTGGGCGACGATCCCCGCCGTCACGTCCGCCCGCCATCCGGACAAGGCGTACATCCGTGCCGTTTCCACCTGCGCGGCCGCGTACACCTTCTTTCCCACGAACGGCGGCAGCTTCCACAGGTCGTGCAGGTAACCGCCGACGAGGAGCAGGTACTCATTACCCCTCAGCTCGTTCGCGCCATAGGCGTAAAGACCTCTCGTGCCCCCGAGCGAGAACTGCGGCCGCCCGGTATCCCCGTGCCCGAAGGTCGTCCCACCCTCGGCGGACGCGAAGACCGACGACGCGCGCGAGATGGGCTGGAACCGTCCCACTCGCATCGTCCCCACCGGAAAGCCGTCCGCCGCTCCCGGGCTGCGCTGGTACCAGCGGAGGCTCGTCTCCACCGCGGCCCCGCGCCGCGGGATGACCGGGTCGTCCATCTGGTCGTAGAGGACGCCGAAGCGGACCGCGCGGGTACTGCCCGCGACCTCGCCCAGCTCGGGAGCGCCCAGGCGCAGGCGCTGGTTCAGGTATCCCACCTCGTAACCCAGGCGGGCCTGCAGGAAGCGGCTGAATCCGTACCCCGCGTCGACTCCAGCGGAAGCGGAGCGCAGGCCGTATTCGGCCAGGGGTCCCGCCTTCGCGTCGACGCGGAACGACGAGCTGCGCGCGTCCACGTCCGGGGCCAGGAACCACTTGCTCGACGCCGTCCACGGGCGATAGTACTCACTGCGGATCCCGTACACCGACCCGAAGAGGACGTCGGTCCGCCACTCGGAGCGGTAGCCTCCCACGTCCATCACCGTGAGCCGCGCGCCGAGCGTGAAGCCGACACTGCCCACGTCCGTCCCGTCCACCTCGAATCCGGGCTGGAGCATCGGCGGCGCGTATCCGTTCTCCTCCACCGTGACCAGCAGCCCCTCGCGGCCGGCGGGATCGCGGATGATCCGGTATCCGACGCGGCTGAACTTCCCGATCCCGCTCAAGCGGGTCAGATCGCGATCGAGCCTCTTTCCGTCGATCGCCTTCCCCACGAACGGGGCGAGGAATTCCTCCAGATGCCGCGAGGCCCGGGCGTCTGTGCCTTCCACGCGCACGAACTCCGGCCGCGGCGTCACCTGGCGCGTCCGCGCCGCCCTCGATCGCAGGTATTCCGTCCACGCCACCTCGTCCAGCGCATACGGCTGGAGCACGTGCTCCGCGGCGGCGGCCGCTTCCCTCCCCTTGGCGATGAGGCTGTCGCCGCCAGCATAGCCGCTGGCGCTGACGCTCGACACGTCCACGGACACCGCGAGGTCGGCGCCAGCCAATCCCCTCGCCTCGTTGGCGGAGATCGCGAGGTCCATGGATCGGCCCAGCACGTCGAACATCGACTGGATGTCTCCGGCTCGCATCTCCCTCTGCTGCAGATGCACGCCGATGACCACGTCGGCGCCCATCTGCCGCACGACGTCCGTGGGCAGGTTGTCCACGATGCCCCCGTCGGTGTAGACGTCCTCACCGACGCGCACCGGCGTGAAGAAGCCGGGCATGGACATCGTCGCGCGCAACGCCTCGGCCAGGGGGCCGTCCGCGAAGACCTTGGGCCGGCCGGTCACGAGCTCGCTCGCCACGCACCGGAACGGGATGGGCAGCTCGTCGAAGCTCTTGATCTCGGAATAGGCCAGGGTCTCGCGGTCCATGAGGAGCGTGATCTGCTGGCCCGCGTTCAATCCCGGCGGCAGTCGCACACCGTGCCGCAGGCCGATGAGGAAGGAATTCGGATAGGCGCGCAGGTCCTCGCGGCGCCGGAAGGTCAGGTTCCGATAGGGCGTCGTCCCGCCGAGCACCAGGTCCCAGTCGATGGCCCGCGTGAGGTCGCGCAGCTCGGCCGGAGATTTCCCGGCCGCATAGAGGCCACCGATCAAGGCCCCCATGCTCGTCCCGGCAATGTAGTCCACGGGGATGTGGTGGGCCTCGAACCACTCGAGCACGCCGATGTGGGCCAGGCCGTGCGCGGCGCCGCCCTCGAGGGCGAGGCCGATCGTACGGCGCCCGCCCTGACCGCCCTCGGCCGCGCTCGCGGCGTGGGCGTAGGACAGCAGGAGGAGGGAGATGACGCCCCAAGACGTCCGTTGACGCATCAGGAGCCGACGACGATCTCCAGGTTGGCGTCGAGGTCGCTCTTGTTGATGTGGACGACCCCCGGCTGGCGCACGACCTTCTCACCCTCGCGGAGGGTCACCTCCAGCCGATACTCGCCAGGCGGGACCTTGATCGAGAAGCCACCGGTGACGTTGGTGACGGCCGAATACCTCTTGGACGTCACGACGTGGATGGCGCTCACCTCGCGCCCCGCGAGCCGGTCTCCTCCGACCGCACTCACGACGCCGCCGATCGTCCCCGGCGTCGTCTTGTCGCCCGTCGCGGAGACGAGCAGCGGCTGGCCCGAACGACACGCGAGCCCCGCCAGCAGCACGAGGACCGCGCACGACACTCCGAGATGTCTCATCCAGCGCCTCCTCCAGGCACCTCCATTCTCCCACTACGCGGGCGGCCCGAGCCGCCCGCGCGTCGGAGAGGAAGCGCCCGGAGGAGAACCGGTCTTCTACCGCAGCGGCTGGAGGTTCAAGAGCGCGGACAACACGCTGCCCAGGATGCCGAGCTTCCCGTTCAGATTCGTACCGTACTGGGTGCGGCTGTAATACCCGTCCTCGTAGCCGCGCCGGAATCCCTGACGGAAGTAGTAGTTGTACTGGCTCTGGTCCACGTACATGCCCGTGTAGCCGTAGTTCGCATCTTCGTAGGCGTACGCATTCCGGTAATCCGCGCGATAGCCGTCCTGCCGATCCGCCTGTCCGGCGCGGTAGCCTTCCTCGTAGCCGTAGTTCACGGCCTGCTTGAGCAGATCGGCGCCGTACTGGTTGATGTCATAGCCGCGGCCCAGATAGGTGTACCGATAGCTCGGGGCGGTGTAGAAGTAGGGATCGTTGCTGTAGTCGTAGGACCGCGCGCTGGCCAGACTCGCCTCCTGTTGCCGCAAGCGCGCCAGATAATCCTGCTGGAAGCGATAGGCGGCCATGCGATGCGCCTGCTGGAGCGCCGACGCGCGCTCCTCGGCCAGCCGCTGCTCCTGCGCCAACCGGACGCTGTACTGTTGCGTCCGCGCGCGCTGGAGCTCGATGAGCTGCTGCTGACGCTGCGCGGAGAGGCGCGCCACTGCGCGCTGCGATTCGTTCGATTCACGCTGGATCTGCCGTGCTTGTTGAGCCTGCTGAGCCTGTTGTGCCTGCTGGGACTGCCGCACCTGTTGGGCTTGCCGAGCCTGGGCGTGTTCGGCTTGCCGAGCCTGCTGCGCCTGCTGCTCACGCAACCGCTGGTCCTGCTGGCGCGCCCTGTCCTGCTCCTGGTGACGCGCGGCCTGCTGTTCCTGCCCGCGCCGTTGTACGGCCTGAGCGTGCTCCTGTGCGGCCTGGGCGTGCTGCCTCTCCTGGTCCGCCTGTCTCTGCTCGTGGGCCTGGGCCTGGGGGCGCGGCTGCTCTCGCTCCCGTGGTGCCTGCTTTTGTTCCTCGTGCTTCTGCTCAGCGGCTTGCGGCCGGCCTTCCGGCCGCTGCTCCTTTGCTTGAGCATGCTCCTCTTGCTTCTGTTGCTTGTCCTCCTGCTTGCCTTCCTGCTGCTTGCCTTCCTGTTTGCCCTGTCCTTTGTCCTTCTGGTCGGCCGCCCGAACCATCACGGGAGCTCCGGCCAAGGCGAGCGCACTGACGACAAAGACCGCGCGCTGGAGAGTCTTCAAACTCATGCTTCTCCTCCCTGATGTCCCGAAGAGCGGGCCCGAAGGTCGCATGTCGTTGTCCGCACGCGGTGAACTCCGGCCTGGGGACGGTCCTTCCGTGTCGAATCCCCAGCAAGGGGATCGGCCACGAGGTCACATCAGCAAGGTACGTGCCATGGGCCGAGAGAAAGAGGCCCTAGCGTCCCGTTCCTTCCGGTGCGTAGCACATCGCCACCCCGATGACGTTGCCGTCCTTGTCGCGGATCACCGTGCGATAGAGGCGACCCCCGCCCGCGACATTGACCCATTCCGTCACGTCCCTGTCCCCGCCGGTGAGTGTCGTCCACGTCGTCGCGTCTTGAGACTGCGGCATAGTGGTCCCAACATCGCGCGTCCCGTGAGGACAGTCAACTGGGGCTGGGTCCGGCGAGCACGCAACGCCCGGGCGCCCCCGCCGTGCGCAGCATCACCGGTGTCCTGGCTCACATCACCGTATCCCCCACCGCATCGCCCATTGCGCTCTAGGATTTCTGCTGAGAGGTGTGTATTGAACGCAGGTGACCCGCAGTTCGAATGGCGGGGTCTGGACGGGAACGCGGTCGAGCCGCCGAGGAATGCGCGAACCTACGTGGACATTGCACGCGCGCGAATGGGGCCCTTTGGCCGAGTCGTCCTCGTCGCGACGGGCCGCGCTCGCTGGAAGGTCACGGCGGCCGATCTCCAGGTCCCAAGGGTGATCGCCAACGCGGAGAGCGTGCGCGCGCTTCCGACGGACCGCCGCCGGGAGATCATCGGCGCCTTCGTGGCCGAAGGCCTGCCGGTCGAAGCCCTCTGAGCGCCGGTGAATCTGCGACCAGGCTAACGTGCGAAGCGATAGACGATGCCGGCAGACAATCGAGGATCCGCGTCCCAACCGGCTCCCGAGTGGAGGAGCAGGTAGTCACCCTGGCCGCGTAGCGCCCAGCGCGGTGAGAGCCGGTAATCGGCGCCCACACCGAGCGCGCCGCCCCAGCTCGTCTGGCTCGAGCGCAGTGACCCGTCCAGGGTCACGAACGTGCTGCTCGAATGCGCGCCGCCCAGGAGTCCCTGGCCGAAGGCCTGCCAGCGCCGGCCAGAACGAAACACGCGGCGCACTCCACCCATGAAATTGACCTGCTTGAGGTCCGCTCCCGCGAAAGAGCCGGAGTGGACGCTGAGGTCCGCGGCCAGCCGCCAGGCACGGCGGAATGGGAACGAGGCGGAAACGTCGGCGCCCTTGAGGTTGGCCTCCCCGGAGCGCAGGAACGAGTAGGACGCGGATACGTCCGTGCCCGTCTCGCGCGCCGGGGCCGCCGGACGCGCGCGGGGTGCGGGCCGCGACCAGGCCACGCCGGGGAGGAGCAGGATCACACCGAGGATCCAACCCAGCCTCAACCCGATCGCTCCCTCTTGCCCGCGCATCCTTTCGTCCTCAGTTCTGGATCATGACTTCGGTGGCGGTGACGCTCGCCGCGCTCGTGCTGCAACTCGTGAGGTTGCCCCGCACGTGCACCTTGGCCCCCGACTGCAGGTTGGCCTTGCAGTCGCTGCTGCCCTTCTTTCCGTTGCACTTGTAGCTGGCCCCGGAAGCAGACACGTCCACCGGGCCGCTGGAGCGGTTGCCGTTCACCCTCAGCCGGAACTGGCTGCTGCCGCCGGACTCGACGTTGCCCTCGAGCTCGATGCCGGCGCCAACCCTCCCGCCCTCGATCATGCAGGTCTTCGCGCCACCGTCGGTGCCCCCCGTGCCACCGCTACCGCCTGTCGCGCTCCCGTCGTCGCCCTCGGTCTCGATGTCGACCAGCTCGACTTCCTGCTCCGCGACCTTCACCACGATCTTGATCGTGGTGCCTTGCTGGACGGCGGTGATCGTGATCTGGCCGATCGTCACTCCGTTCACGGAGAAGACGAGCGTGAAGCCGCCGGCCGGAACGTCCTGGATCTCGAACGTCCCGTTCCCGGAGACGGTCACGGACAACGAGGGGTTTTCCTGGACGGTCACGATGATCTTGCCGGCCTTGGCGGATTGCGCGAGGGCCTGGGCATGGGCGGTCGCGTCCTGGAGGACGACGCCCTGCAACTTCACTCCGCCCGCCGAGGGGGTCGCGGGACTCGAGCCGCAGCGCAGCAGGCTCAAGGCCGCGACGAATATGAGAAGAGAACGTGCGTATCGCAGGGTCATGACAGCCTCCCAGAGTGAGAGGGTCGGCTAACGCGAGCCACAGCAACAATGACGGCGCTCACCCGGTGACGGTCGTCACGGGTGTCAGGCCGGGGTTGGGAGGGATGAAGTTGGAGGTGGCGAGCGGATTTGAACCGCTGAGTAGAGGTTTTGCAGACCTCCGCCTTAACCACTTGGCTACGCCACCCCTGGCCGGCCAGACCCAACAATATAGAGGACCGAGCAGGCCCGATCAACCCCTAAGTCTTGACGCCGCGAGGGCCTAGATCGTAGAATTCCTGTTCGGCAGGGCGGGAATAGCTCAGTGGTAGAGTGCGACCTTGCCAAGGTCGAAGTCGCGGGTTCGAATCCCGTTTCCCGCTCCAACTCGGTCCGGACCGAGTTGAGCGCCTAAGCCCCTTCCACGTCGAACGCGCCCCGGTCGTGCCGGATGGCCGTGCGCCCGTCCGCCTCGTCGATGGAGATGACGTCGAAGCGCAGCGGCGACTCGCTGAGCCCGCGCGTGCAGGCGAAGAGACGGGCCGCGCGCACGATCCGCCGCCGCTTGCCGAAGGTCACGCTCTCGTGGCCGGCGCCGTGGGCGCTTCCCCGCCGGTGCTTCACCTCGACGAACACGGTGACGACGCCGTCGCGCGCGATCACGTCCACCTCGCCCGAGCGACAGCGGAAGTTGCGCGCCACGATCGCATAGCCCTGCGCCTCCAGGTGCCGGCAGGCGAGGTCCTCGCCCTCCGCGCCCGCGCGCGGGCCACGAATGCGATCCAGGAGGCCGGTCAGCGCTTTCGGCGCCACCGTGTCCCCTTGGGGCCGTCCTCGAGGATGATCCCCATGGCCTCCAGCTTCGCGCGCGCCTCGTCCGCGCGCTGGAACTCGCGGCGTCGCCGCGCGTCCTGGCGCTCGTCGAACAGCGCCTGTTCGTCGGGCCTGAGCCGATCTTCGGCCGGCGGCAGCAGCACGCCGAGCACCGTATCCATCTTCTCGATCGCGCCGCGGAGGCGCGCCGCACCCTCGACCGTCATCTGGCCCGCGGCCAGGAGCGCGTTCGCTTCGCCCACCATCACGTGAACGGCGGCCAGGGCCTCCGGCGTGTTGAGGTCGTCGCCGAGAGCAAGATCAAAGGCGGAGAGCGCCTTCGTCACCGCCGCCTCCACCGCCGCCGACACCGGCCCCGCGGACTCCACCTCGGACAGCCGCTGCCGGAGCGAGCGCACGCGCTCGAGCGCTGCCGCCGCCTGACCCAGCCCGTCCCAGGTGAAGTTGAGCTGCGACCGGTAGTGCGCGGCGATGAGCTGGTAGCGGATCGCGTCGGGCTGGTGGCCTTTGGCGATCAGGTCCGGGATCACGAACACGTTGCCCTTGCTCTTCGACATCGTCTCGTTCTCGATGAGCAGATGCTGGACGTGCATCCAGTGGCGGACGAACGGCTTCCCCGTT
>DASTLK010000255.1:0-1930 GCA_035715025.1 Vicinamibacteria bacterium | reverse complement strand
AGCGTCGTGGAGAGCCGGACCCGCACGCGCTCGGCCGCCTTGATGGCTCCCAGATGGTCGGTGCCGGGAAGGAGCAGCGCGAACTCCTCGCCTCCGAAGCGCGCCACCACGTCCGTGTCGCGCCGCGCTTCCCGGAGGGCTCCGGCCACATGGCGGATCGCGGAATCGCCCGCCGGATGGCCGAACGTGTCGTTCACCTTCTTCAGGTGATCGACGTCCACGAGTACCAGGGACAGGGGCAGGCCGGTCCGCCGCGCGCGCCCCAGCTCGCGCCGCAGGGCCTCCTGCACCAGCCGCGGCGAAGGCGACACGCCGCCGTTGTTGAGGTTCACGATCCTGGGATCGACGTCGAAGGCGGCCTGTACGACGTGCCACAGCTTTTCGTCCGCCGCCGCCTCTTCCGGGGACCGCCCTTCGAGCCGGGCCACCGCCTCCCGCAAGGGCGCGAGGGCGGCGTCGCTTCGTCTCTGGCGCTCCCGATCCCGCTCCGCCACCTCCGCGGCCGCCGATGCTGCGATGCTCATGGGGACGGATGATAGCGCGTGACGCGCGCGCCCGCGGACGCTACACTGTCCTCTTTGCCCGGCGAGGAGACGAGCGAGCATGGGGGATTGGGTCCGAGCGGCGTCGGCGGCGGAGCTGCCGCCCGGCCGCTGCCAAGAGGTGAGCGTCGGCGGGAAACCGATCGCGCTCTACAACGTCGACGGCACGATCTACGCGACCAGCAACACGTGCATCCACCGCGGCGGTCCGCTGGGACAGGGCCTCCTGGAGGGCCACGCGGTGATGTGCCCCTGGCACGCGTGGACGTGGGACGTAAGGTCGGGCGAGAACACCGCCAACCCCGGCCTGCGCATCGCGACCTTCGAAGTGAAGATCGAAGGCGACGACGTGCTGGTGCGAGTCCCCGCCTAGCCGGCCCCCGGCGTGCTGCCGGTCTCGGGCGCGCCTTCGGGCGGCGGGCCTCCACAGACACGGTTGCGGCCGCCTTCCTTGGCCTCGTAGAGGCGCTGGTCGGCGACCCACACGAGTCGCTCTTCCGTGGCGCCGTCCTGGGGCCAGGTCGCGACACCCATGGACGCCGTGACCTGGCCGACGAGGTCCATGAGCGTCGTGGAGAGCCGGACCCGCACGCGCTCGGCCGCCTTGA
This sequence comes from Vicinamibacteria bacterium, assembly GCA_035715025.1. Lineage (GTDB taxonomy): Bacteria > Acidobacteriota > Vicinamibacteria > Fen-336 > Fen-336 > AA29. The sequence goes on along the minus strand of DASTLK010000255.1, from coordinate 780 downwards.
TGGCTCCCAGATGGTCGGTGCCGGGAAGGAGCAGCGCGAACTCCTCGCCTCCGAAGCGCGCCACCACGTCCGTGTCGCGCCGCGCTTCCCGGAGCGCGCCCGCCACGTGGCGGATCGCGGAATCGCCCGCCGGATGGCCGAACGTGTCGTTCACCTTCTTCAGGTGGTCGACGTCCACGAGCACCAGGGACAGGGGCAGGCCGGTGCGCCGCGCGCGCCCCAGCTCGCGGCGCAGCGCCTCCGTGAATCGACGCCGGTTGGCGAGCTGGGTCAGCTCGTCCGTCGACGCCATCTGGCTGAGGGCCAGGAAGAGCCGCGCGTTCTCCACGCCCAGCGCGACCTGTTGGGCGATGTCACTCAGGAACTCGATGGCGGGTGCGTCGAAGTGCAGCTTGCGGCGCATGGAGACGAGCGAGACCGCGCCCAGGAGCTGGTCACGCACGCCCAGGGGCACGATGAGAAGGGATGTCGCTTCCGCGAATGGGTGGACGTGGGCGGGCGGCGGGTTGTCCTCGTCCTGGAAGAGGACGGGCGCTCCCTTGAGCAAGGCGGCGAGCAGGGGGGTACCGGGCTCGAGGACGTGCCGCGTGATCTTGTCCTCTTCCTCGGGAGTGGTACCGCCCCAGGCGGCGGCGGTGAGCACCTGCGCGCGCGCCGGCTTCAGGTACACGACGGTGCGGTCGGCGCCGCTGGCCGCCAGCAGCTCGGGAGCGACCGCCTGCAGCAGCGATTCCGGCTCGTGCCGCGAGGCGGCCATGCGCGTGATGCGTGCCACGGCGG
>DASTLK010000254.1:0-5412 GCA_035715025.1 Vicinamibacteria bacterium | reverse complement strand
GGGGGGTCCGCGGCCATGAAGTGGCTGCGCCATCCCGCCCTCTACTGGCTCGTGTCCATCGGGCTGGGCGCGGTGTTCGTCTACGCCAGCATCGACAAGATCGCGCACCCGCAAGACTTCGTACGGATCGTGTACCGCTATCGCCTGGCCGGCCCCACCGCCGGCCTCGGCGTCGTCCCCGCCAACGTCCTGGCCGTCGTGCTGCCCTGGATCGAGGGCGTGACGGGCGTCCTCCTCATCACCGGCCTCTGGCGGCGCGAGGCCGCGGCCCTGGCCGGCGGAATGCTGGTGACGTTCCTGGCCGCGGTGAGCTACGTCCTCTGGCAGGGCATCGACGTCGCGCACTGCGGCTGCTTCACCGTGGGGGGCGAGGGCCGCGGCGCGGGATGGGCGTTGATCGCGAGCGACCTCGCGCTGCTCGGCGCCGCCCTTTACGTGGTGGTCGTTCGGCCGCCGGAGGCCGCACCGGTGTCCGCGTCCGATCCCCTGCCCGCCGGCCGCTAGATCACGCCTTTCCGCGCCGGCTCCGGGCCGCAGGTCGGCTTCGGGCGGGCCGGGGAGGCGCGCCTTCTTCGCGCTCGATCTCGATCGTGCACTCGCTGAGCAGCGCGGCCAGCGCGCCCAGCGCCGCCAGCGCCGGCGCGGCCAGGGCGCCCACCACGCCTACCGTCACCGGGAACTCCATCACGGTACGGCTGCCCTGCTTGATGACGACGCGCCGCACGTTGCCTTCGTGCAGGAGCTCCTTGACGCGCCTCAGCAGGTCGTCACCCGTGACCTTGAAACTCTCCCAGCTCTGCCCCACCTCGTCCTCCTCGAGGCCGCGTCGACACACGAGCCTCGTCGAATGGTACGAACGGGCGGCGGCAAATGTTCGCGCCCGGGAGCGCCTTCAGCTCGCGGTGAACGCGGTCCGCGGCTCCTTCCAGCGGCCGCGCGTGAAGTCGGGGAAGGCGACCGCGCCGCTGCCGGCCTTGACCGACTCCTCGGAGAGCGGAGCGGGCGCGCTCCAGGAGGCGGCGTCGTAGACGTCCATGTCGGGCACCAGGCCCTCGCGCACGCACTGCATGAGCCGCCAGCTCATCACGTAGTCCATCCCGCCGTGGCCGCTCTTGCTGGCCACCTTCCGCAGACGTGTCCACAGCGGATGCTCGAAGCGGTCCTTGTACGGCTTGAGCGTTCCCCAGGCTTCCTTCGCGGGGCCGTCGAAGAAGATCCGCGGCGGGTAGTCGCGGAAGACGCCCTTCGTCCCCGCGATGTGGTTGATGCGCGTGTAGGGCCGCGGCGTGACCACGTCGTGCTGGAGAAGGACGGTGCGCCCGCGCGCGGTGCGCAGGATGCTGGTGTTCATGTCTCCGCAGGCGTAGGTCTCCTTGCGCCGCGGGTCCCCGGCGGGGAGCCGATCACGGCGCGTGGAGAGGCTGGCCTCGCGCGAGCTCATGGAGACGAGGGCCTCGAACCGGTCCCCGCGGTTGATCTCGAGGTAGTGCGCGACCGGGCCCAGGCCGTGCGTGGGATAGAGGTTGCCGTTGCGCGTGAAGTGCTCGTCGCGCCGCCACAGCCCTTCGTGGTCGTCGAAGAGGACCTCGCGCAGGTCGTGGATGTAGGCCGCCTCCGCGTGCGTCAGCTCGCCGAAGAGCCCGGCCCGCACCATGTTCAGGACCATGAGCTCGTTCTCGCCGTAGCAGCAGTTCTCGAGCATCACGCAATGCCGGCGCGTGCGTTCGGAAGTGTCCACCAGGCGCCAGCAGTCCTCGAGGGTCGACGCCGCCGGGACCTCCACGAACACGTGCTTCCCCGCCTCCATGGCCGCCACCGCCATGGGAACGTGCCAGCGCCACGGCGTCGGGATGTAGACGACGTCGAGGTCGTCGCGGCGGACGAGGTTCTCGAAGTCCCTCTCTCCGGCGGAGTAGCCCGCGGGCTGTTTCTGGCCCGCCTTCACGACCTTCGCCTGGGCCGCGGCCACGCGCTCCTTCACGAGGTCGCAGACCGCGTTCACCTGGACCCCGGGGATGCCGAGGAGATCGTGGAGGAGGCTCGCTCCACGTCCGCCGTGTCCGATGAGCCCGACGCGCACGACCTCTCGCGGCTCGAAGCGGACGCCGATCATGCTCGCGCCCGTGGCGGGCGGCGTCCCTGCCGGCGCCTGCGCCGCTTGGGCGGCCGGAGTCAGCCCGAGGGCCTTGAGCCCCAGGCCGCCGGCGGCCAGTGCCGCCGACTGCAGCACGCGTCTTCGTGAGACCCGGGGACCCTTGCTCTCGGCCATTTCCTTGTTCCTCCGCATGAGAACGGCGCGCCACGATCCTATGCCGAGACGCAAGCATTGCCCATGGCAGACGGTGCTGGGTGTTGTCCGCCCTTGACAGGGGTGCATCGAGCCAATACAAGACCGAAGGAGTGGCGATGCGTGCTCGAACGCTTTCCTTGGGACTCCGCGAGGGCGCGCTCGCGGCGGTCCTCCTCGTCGTGTCCTGCCTTCTCTCCTTCGCCTTCTTCTTCAGTTTCTGGGGGACGAACGCGGAAGGACTGGGTCGCCACGACATGGGCATCGCCCTGGGGCTGTCCTTCGGGGTGCCGATCCTGCTCTACGGATCGCTTGCCTGCGCGGCCCTGGCTCTCGTGGCCTCTCTCGCTGCCGCCTACCGCCGGCGGCCGCTCGCCCTCTGGCTCGCTGCTCTCGGCGTCTCCGTTCTTCCCGTGCTCTTCCTGCTGCTGGTCGATCTCTTCCGATCCGCGCGCCCGAGTCCTTGACCCGCCATTACCGCCCCTCCGCCGCCCACCACAGGTCGATGGGTTTTCGCGCCGCGCTCGCGAAAGGCAGAGCCACCTTGCGCCCTTCTCGCGCCGACTCGTAGGCCGCCATCACGACCTCCAACACCGCTCGGCCGTCTTCGCCGGTGACGAGCGGCTTGCGGTCGTTCTGGACGCAGTCGACGAAGTGCGCCATCTCGCCGTGGAACCCGTAGTTCCAGGCCTCCTCGTAGATGGTGAAGCTCCACCCCTTGGTCGCTCCCGCCTTCTCGACCGCGTAGTCGTATCCCACCGCGCTGTAGGTCTCGATCGCGTTGCCGTGCAGGAGGTCGGCGTAGGCGACGCCCTGCGTGCCGTACACCTCGGCGCGGTCGTCCATCCCGCCCGGCTTGGTCCAGCTCTCCTCCGCGATCGCGGTGGCGCCGCCCTCGAACTCCAGGAGCAGGATCGCGTTGTCCTCCCCGCGCGTGCGCGCGCCGTGCAGGCTCGTGCTCATCTGGGCATAGACGGACTTGATCCGCGGGCGGCCGAGCATCCAGCGAAAGAACTCGATGGCGTGACAGCCCATGTCCATGGTGACACCGCCGCCGGAGCGATCGACGTCCCAGAAGTGGTCGGCATGGGGTCCGTCGTGCTTCTCGGATTGCTTGACCAGCGTGGGGCGGCCGAGGGCCCCGCTGTCGACGAGCTGCTTGAGCCGGACATACTTCGGCGCGAAGCACAGCTCCTCCGCGTACATCAGCTTGACGCGGGCCTGGGCGCAAGCCGCGATCATCCGGTCGGCCTCGGCGAGGTTCAAGCAGAGCGGCTTCTCCATGACGACGTGCTTGCCCGCGGCCGCCGCGTCCAGGGCAATCTGGCAATGCCGGTCGTTGGGCGCGCCCACCACGACCATGTCGATTTCCGGCCTGGCCAGCATCGCCGCGTAGTCGATGAACTGATGTGGGATGGCGAAGCGGTCGGCGAAGGCCTTTGCATGCCCCGCGGTCGGCGAGGCCACCGCGCGCATCTCCGCCTGCGGACAGGCGCGGAGCGCCTCCGCGTGGATGCTCGAGACGAACTGCGATCCGATCAACCCGATCCCGACTCGTGCCATCGCTCAGGCCCTCCTGCCCTCGCGCGTCATCGCGCCGGCCTGGCCAGGGCCGGGCTCGATTCGCGATCGCAATAGACGGTCACGTCGGCGTGAAGCCAGAGCAGCGAGGCCGGACAGCGCGTCGTCACCCGCCCGTTCATCATGCGCCGGAGGGGCGCGATCTTCTGGCGGCCGGAGACGAGCAGCAGGATCGCCCTCGATTGCAGGATGTCCGCGAGGCCCATGGTGAGGCCACGGCGGGGCGGCGCCTTCAGGGCCGTCAACATCGAATGGACACGGGTGGAGGGGGCCAGCCGCGCCACGTGCGGGCCCGCGCGTAGCGCGTCCGCCGGTTCGTTCATGAGCAGGTGCCCGTTCCGGCCGAGCCCGAGCACGCACAGATCGAGCGGACCGTGACGCGCGAGCCAGCGCGCGAGGCGCGCGATCTCCGCGGCCGGGTCGGGCGGCTGGCTCTGGAACCCCCGGTAGCGCGACCGCGCCACCTCCCAGGGACCGAGCACGTTCTCGCGCAGATAGGTCTCGCAGGTGGCCGGATGCCGCATCGGCAGCCCCAGCCACTCGTCGAGCTTCACGATCCGCACCCGGCGCAGGAGCGACGGCTCCCTCGCGCGCATCTCCGCCAGTGCCGCGTAGGTGCGCGTGGGCGTCGCGCCCGTCGCCAGCCCGAGCAGCAGGTCGGGCCGGCGGCGCACGTCACGCGCGATGCGCGCCGCGGCCTGGCGGCTCATCTCGCCGTGGTCCCTGGCGATCTGGATGTCCATGAAGTGAGCTGGCCTGGTTACCCGAGGCCGAATGTTACGGCACCGGGGACGGGAGCGGTCCCAGCTCGGCCACGATGGCCTTGCCGAGCAGGGTCTGCAGCCGCTCGCGCTTCTCGGGCGGCAGGGCGCGGACACCGCGGGCGAAGAGGGCAAGAACCTTGACGTCCTCGCTCACGGAAAGGAGCTCGCGTCCGGTGCGGATGCGTTCGTAGCCGCGCACGCGTTGCCGCTCCGTCGGGCTCAAGGAGCGAGCCACGGCCAGGCGAAGCGCGCTCAATTCCTGGGCCTCTTCCTCGGGCAACGAAGACATCCCGCGCACGGCCGCGGTCTCCGCGCGCGAGAACACCTCCGCCGGATCGCGCGGGCGGTAGGCGCTCTTCTTCATCACGATCTGGATCGTCTCCGGCGTCAGGTGGGGCAGCTGATTCACCGCCGCCTGCACGTCCGGCGGCAGCGTTGGCGGTGGCGGGGGGGCCGATGCCGCCGGCAACGGAACGGCCACCTTCTTCGCGACCGGCGCGATGAGACGCCGTCCGAGGTCGATCAACGCCGGTATCCATGCCCAGCCAGTGGCCACGACGAGGATGCCGACGCCCACGCCGGCGATGACGAGCCGGCCTCTCGTCCCCAGCTTCGGGGTGCGGACGCCCGCGGTTCGCTCCTTTTCATCCGCGAATCGCAGGACCGGAAGCTCGTTCGAGGACGGCGGGGCATCGAACGACTTCCGCGGCGCGGGGGCGGAGGCCGGCGACGACGCGGCCGTCTGTCGGAGCTTCCGCGCGCGAATGTCCGCGCCGACGC
>DASTLK010000253.1:0-4364 GCA_035715025.1 Vicinamibacteria bacterium | reverse complement strand
GGCGCCGAGCGCGCGGATCAGGGAGGGCGCCCCCGCCGGAAGGCGCCGCAGGCCGTCGAAGGCCGCCGCGGCCAGGGCCAGCAGGGCGATGGCGGTGAGGAGCAGGTCGATGGGGCTGGTGAGGAGCGGCCCCAGCAGGGTGGAGGCATAGGTGTCCGGCGACACGAGCTCCGACGAGAGCAGCGGGAAGGCAGGCGGGACGTACACGAACAGGAGGCGGCAGGCGACGGCGGCGGCGGCCCATCGCCACGCGCGCCATCCGCGCTCCCGCCCGTCTCCGATGGCCCAGGCCACGAGCAGCACGGCGGCCACGAGCGAGAGGCCACGCCGGTAGTGCGCCTCCAGCGTGCGCTGCGCCTCGTCCAGCGGCGGCACGATCGCCCGCACGGCGGCCAGCACGCCGCCGTCCGGCGAGCGGAGGATGCCGTCGCGGAAGATGACGCCGGCGGGCGGGGGCGGGAAGGGCCGTGGGCCCTCTCTCTCGCCGTGCGCGTCGACGTAGCGGAACTCGACCCCTCCCTCCGGACCGGCCAGCAGATCGTAATCGTGGAGGTACTGGTTGCGTACGTTGCGACGCATCTCGATGGGGAGGGCGACGGTGGCCAGGCCCGACCAGGCTCCGTCCGCTGCGTGGATCGGAGCGCTGGCCCACAAGGTCGTGGTCACCGTGCCCCCGAGCACGAACACGTCGGCGCGATTGTTGACCAGGCCTTCCAGGACGGCCGGATCCGACGTGCGCCCCGCCCAGGCCAGGGGGCGCAGCGGGATCGCGTCCACAGCCAGCGACGGCGCGGGATCGCGGTCGCGTGCCCGCCCTTCGAGCTCGCCGAAGAGCCGCACCAGGGCGGCCCGATCGCCGGCCGCGGCTCTCCTCGCGTCGTCGAGGGCGGCGATGGAGGCGGCCTGCGCCTCCAGGCTCTCGACCAGCGCCTGCGCGCGCTTCTCCACGGCCAGGAGGCGCGCCTGCGCGCGCGCGTCCGCCCATCGGGGCCAGCGTGCGGCCTGGACGCGCAGATGGATGGCGGCGGCGGCCTGGATGAGGATGAGGAGGGTGGCCAGGGCGGTGAGCGTACGGCGTGAGCGCCGTGCCGTGGCCGCGAGCAGCAGGGTGGCGGCCGCGGTCAGGATCCCGGAGACGGGGGCGGCCCAGAGGACGTCGGCCACGACGAGCGCCCCCGCCGCGAGCGGTCCCGCGGCGGAACGGGCGGGAGGCGGCGGGGCCGCCGGGAGCGAGCGCGCATCCGCCATCAGGAAGAAAAGACCACAAACGGCGCGCGAACGCTAGCCGGCGTCACGCGCCACGCGCGGTCAGCGTGAGGAGCGGATCTCGTGGATCCGCCAGTCGCCGCTCTCCTGGCGCAGGGTGAAGGTCACGGTGTCCGTGGCCTCCGCGCCGCCGCGGCCCGTCCTCCGCACCCATCGTCCGCGCGCGAAGGCGATGCCCGGACCGGAGACGGTGATGTCTTCATCCTTGAAGGAGAACTGACGCGTGCGGTTCTCCTCGAAGATGCGGCCGAAGATGACCTCCAGCTGGCTCGGTCCGTAGGACCCGGGGCCCTCCATGACGTCCTTGAGGTCCACCCGCACCTTCGTGTTGGCGGTGAAGGCGGAGCGCAGCGAGCCCGCATCGCCGCTGCGGAAGGCCGTCTCGATGCGGCGCAGCCGGGCGGAGAGCGCGGGCTCGACCGTCGCCGCGCGCACGGGGGCGGCCGCGCACAGGAGCAGCGCCGCAGCGCCGATCTGCCCCACGCGTTGGATCCGTTGCGGCATGCTCATGCGATCGTAGACCCCGGAAGACGCGACGTCCAACGGAGGTTTGCATCCAGCGGCCACGATCGCCTATGGGTGGCTGCAGGGCCTGTGCCGCCGGTAACTCCATGACGTACGGAGATGGCTTCGATGCATGCGTCCTATGGCGGGGACGGGCCTGTGCCCGGGGGAGGCCGGAATATACTGCGGCGTCCGAGCGGCCGGGCCGCGGACGGGAGGAGGGCACGGGGATGACGGAAAAGGTGGCCACGAACTGGGAGCAGCGCTTCTCGAGCGCGGCGCGCGGCATGCGCTTCTCCGCCATTCGGCGCATGAGCGCGCTCATCGAGAAGCCGGGGATCATCTCCTTCGCCCCCGGCCAACCCAGCCCGGACACGTTTCCGGTGGACCGCTTCCGCACGATCCTCGAGGACGTCCTCGCGCGCGAAGGCGCGGCTTCGTTCCAGTACATCCTCACGCGCGGCCTCGCCCCTCTCCTGGTCGCGGTGCGGGATTACGCCGCGGCGAAGGGAATGGTGGCGACGGCGGACGAGGTGCTCATCACGGAAGGCAGCCAGCAGGGCCTCGATCTCGTCGCGCGCGTGCTCATCGATCCCGGCGACGTGGTCCTCGTCGAGCGGCCCTCGTACATCGGCGCCACTTCCGCCTTCCGGGCCGCGCAGGCGCGGATGGTCGGCGTGCGCCTCGGTTCCGACGGCCTCGACCTCGACCACCTCCGCGAGCGTCATGGCGCGGAGACCGCGGCCGGACGGCGCGTGAAGTTCCTGTACGTGACCCCCAGCTTCCAGAATCCCTCGGGGATCAGCCATTCCCCGGCCTCGCGGCGCGCGCTGCTGGAGGCCGCGCGCGAGCTGGACCTGCTGGTGGTCGAGGACGATCCCTACGGCGATCTCTACTTCGAAGCCGAGCCGCTGCCCACGCTCCGCTCGATGGCGCGGGAAGCGGAGGTCGTGTACCTGTCGTCGTTCTCGAAGATCCTCGCGCCCGGGCTGCGCACGGCGTTCGTGCTCGGCCCGGAAGAGCTGCTGGCCAAGATCGAGATCGCGAAGCAGTCCGCGAACCTCTGCGGCAGCAGCCTGGACCAGCGCGTCATCCTGGCCTGCCTGCGTAGCGGACTCATCGAAGAGCAGAAGGCGCGCATCCGGCCCTACTACCGCGCGAAGCGCGACGTCATGCTGGAGGCGCTCGCCAGGGAGATGCCGTCCGGCGTGAGCTGGACGCGTCCGCGGGGAGGACTGTTCGTGTGGCTGACTCTGCCCGAGGGTCTCGACGCCGCCGCCCTCCTGGAGGCGGCGGTGGCGGAGGGCGTCGCCTACGTCACGGGCGCGCCGTTCTACGTCGACGGCGGGGGGGAGAACACCATGCGTCTCACCTTCGCGAAAGAAGACGCACCCACCATCGAGGAAGGGGTGCGCCGGCTCGGGCGCGTGGTACGGGGCCGGATCGGCTGAACGGACGGAGACGAACCGCGAAGCCCCCCGTCCGTTCAGACGTTCAGGCGGTAAAGCATCCAGTAAATCACCACTCCCGTCACCGACACGTACGCCCAGAGGGGAAGCGTGATCCGGGCCAACCGACGGTGACGATCGAATCGTCCGCGCAATGCCGGCACCAGCGTCGACGCCACCAGGGGGACGATCGCGACGGCCAGGACGGTGTGCGTCAGCAGGATCGTGAAGTACACCATCCGCACCGCGCCCTGGCCGCGAAAGCGGACGGAGCCGACCTGGGCGTGGTAGACGAGATAGCTCGTCAGGAACAGCGTGGAGGAGGCGAGGGCGGCCAGCATCACGCGCTTGTGGGCGTCCCGTCGCCCGCGCCGAATCAGGACGTACCCGGTTGCGAGCAGCAGCGCGCTGCTCGCGTTGAGGATGGCGTTGAGGGCCGGGAGGTCGGTGACCGTCAATGTGCGGCCGGGAGCGCGGCGGCGTCCGCCGCGAGCCGGCGCATCGCCGGCTCGTCCGTGCTGTCGTAGTAGCCGCGGATGACGCCCGCGCCGTCGACGAGGACGAACTTCGAGCTGTGGAGGAAGGGGCCGTCACCCCCGGCCGCCTGCTCCGCGCGTGGAACCTCCATGGCCGCGAGCTTGAACCCGCCGACGGACAGGGCATAGAGGTCTTTCGCCGGTCCCGTCACGAAGCGCCAGCCCTCGTCCGCGCGGAAGGTCGCGGCGTAACGGACCAGGACCTCCGGCGTGTCGTGGGCGGGATCGACGGTGAAGGACACGAATTGGACATCGGGGGAAACGTCGCGCCGAAGGCGCGCCATGCGGGCGGTCATGGCCGGACAGGCACCGGCGCACTGGGTGAAGATGAAGTCCGCCACCCAGGGACGGCCCCGGAGGTCGGCCAGCGACAGCGGGCGCCCGGATCGCTCCATCAGTCGGAAGTCCGGCAGCGAGCCCAGTCGCGGCGGCTCCGAGGCATGCCCCAGGGCCCGCGCTCCCACTGCGGCGACGGCCCCGGCCACCACCAGGATGGTGCCGACGAGAGCCAGGACGCGGCCCGACGGACGAGGCGTGGCCTTCGCTGAAGGCGGCGCGGCGGTCGGCATGGTGTGGCTAGTGTACTCGCGGGCCCGGGGTCCGGCGGAGC
>DASTLK010000252.1:0-2177 GCA_035715025.1 Vicinamibacteria bacterium | reverse complement strand
CCGGCCATCCGATTGCTCGGCGAGGAAGCCGCGGCGAACGGCGATCTCCCGGCAGCCTGCCTCTACCTGTGGATCTATGATGAGCTCTTTCGCGAACGCAGCGCCGTCCATGTGCGGCTCGGCGCTCTCTGCGGCAACGGGCCGCCGAGAGGCTGGCCGGCCGGCCTCACCATGCCCTACTACGGGAAGCTGCCCGTGGCCGACCGCGATGCCGCCTTCCCGTGACCCTCGGTCCGGCCTCGGGCCACCGACGGCCCTTCTCGGCCTCGTCCTCCTCGCGGGCTGCGGGAGCCAGGGGACGGCTCCCACGCCAGCCGATCCGATCCTCGCCGCCGCCGGCGACATCGCCATATGCCCGGCCGACGCTGCCGAGGCCACCGCGCGGCTCCTCGACGGCCTGTTCCCACCGGGAGCTCCGCCCGAGCGCGGGCTCGTCGCCACCCTGGGCGACAACGCCTATGAGCGCGGCACCCCAGGCGAGTACGCGGCCTGTTACGAGCCGACCTGGGGACGACACCGCGCGCGCACGCGTCCCACTCCGGGCAATCACGAGTACCTGACACCCGGGGCCCAGGGCTACTACGCCTATTTCGGCGCCGCTGCCGGCGACCCCGCCCGGGGCTACTACAGCTACGAGATCGGGAGCTGGCACGTGGTGGTGCTGAACAGCAGCTGCGCGGAGGTGGGCGGCTGCGGCGCGGGCTCGCCGCAGGAGGCCTGGCTCCGGGCGGACCTCGCCGCCCACCGCACCACGTGCGCGCTCGCCTACTGGCACCACCCCCGCTTCAGCTCCGGCAGCGTCCACGGCGACCACGTTTTCATGCGCGATCTCTGGCGGAGCCTCCAGGAGCTCGGCGTCGACCTGGCTCTGGCCGGGCACGAGCACAACTACGAGCGCTTCGCCCCGCAAGACGCGGACGCGGGGGCTGATCCTGCGCACGGCGTCCGCGAGTTCGTGGTGGGGACCGGCGGGCACGACAGCCTGTACGGGTTCGGCCTCCCGCGGCTGAACAGCGAGGTCCGCGAGACCGGGACCTACGGCGTGCTGAAGCTCACCCTGCGCTCCCGCGGCTACGATTGGCAGTTCCTGCCCGCCGCCGGCTCGAGCTTTACCGACACCGGCAGCGGCGCGTGCCACTGATCGATCGCCGCGGGCGGCGTGGTATGGTCGCCTGGCTTGGCTCCCCGCGTCGTGGTCTTCTCCGAGCTGTATTGGCCCGAGGACACCTCCACGGGCTTCTTCGTCACCGGCATCGCGGAGGGCCTGGCCCAGGAGCGTGAGGTCCTGGTCTTCTGTGCCCAGCCCACCTACGGCCGCCGGGGCCTCCGCGCTCCAAGGCAGGAGCGCCACCGCGACGTCGACGTCCGCCGCGTCGCCTCGACGACGTTCACCCACCATCGACCCCTGGGTCGAGCCATCAACTCCCTCACCATCGCGGGCTCGCTCTCCTTCCACGCCCTTCGGCAATTGAGAGCGGACGATCAGGTCCTCGTCGTCACCAACCCTCCCCTCCTGCCCTACCTGGTCATACTCGCGGCGCGGCTCCGGCGCGCCCGGTGCGCCCTTCTCGTTCACGACGTCTATCCCGAGGTGCTGGAGGCGACGGGAACGGTAGGGCGCGATGGGCTCATCGCGCGCGCGGTCCGGCGGTTGGCCCGCTGGCTCTACCGGAGCGCAGACCGCGTCGTCGTCCTCGGTCGCGACATGGCGGCGCTGGTGGCCACCTACCTCGACGGCGCGCCCACGCGCATCGCCCTGATCCCCAACTGGGGCGACGTGGACGAGATCACGCCCGGCCCACGAAAGGGGAACGCGCTCCTGACGAAGCTTCGGCTTGAAGCGAAGTTCGTCGTGCAATGGCTCGGCAACATGGGGAGGACCCACGCGTTCGAAGCCCTGTTGCACGCCGCGGCGAAGATGCAGGGCAACCGGGACGTCCACTTCCTCTTCGTGGGTTGGGGGGCGCGGCGCGCCTGGCTGGAGCGGGAGATCGGGCGGCGTGCGCTCGACAACGTGACCCTCCTGCCTCCCTGTGGGCGCGAGGACCTGTCCGCGTACCTCGCCGCCTGTGACCTCGCGGTCATCGCATTCGTCCCGGGCATGACGGGGGTCTCCGTTCCGAGCCGTCTCTACAACGTCATGGCTTCGGGTCGACCCTTGCTCGCGGTCGCGGATC
>DASTLK010000251.1:0-2001 GCA_035715025.1 Vicinamibacteria bacterium | reverse complement strand
GCCGTCCCGTAGAGCTCTCACCGCCGGAAGACCGCACCGGGGCCGTCCTCGGCGCGGACCTCGACGCCTTGGTGCGTTCACGCCTCGAGGGACGCGTCACCTTGGCCAGCTCGGGGCCGCGCCTGTCCGTCGCTTCGGTGGTGGCGGAGGTCGGCAGCCGGCTCGTGTGGTCGGCCCGTGTCGTCGAGGAACCCTCCGCGGCCCTGGTCGACATGATCTCCGTATCCGGCTCCTGGGATCCGGGCCTGCTTCCGCTGGTCCGGAGTCGCGGAGGCGCGGGGGCGGAGGGCGTGGACGTGCTCGAACGCGCCACGACTCCCCCGATCGAGGGAAGGATCGTGGCCCTCGCCTTCGCGGGCGAGGAGCGGCTCCTCGTCCTCTTCGACGATGCCCTCGCCCTGTATCGTCGCGACGGCCTCGCCTTGCGGCTCGAATCGCGACGGGACCTCCCCGGCCCGCTCTCCACCGTGCGGTTCCCGGGCGGGCTGCTCCTGGCCTCCGAGAGCGAGTCCGCGTGCTGGGCTCTCACCAGCCGCACGCCCCGCGCCGTGCTGTTCTCGCTCGACGGATCGCGGCTCACGGCGACGCATCAAGCGGAGGTCGTGCCCTGGCCGCGCATCGCGGCCGGCGTGCGACTGCGCCCGGGGACCAACCTGTTCGAGGTCGCGGGGCCGGGCGTCGAAGGCCCGGTGCTGGCCATGGAGCCGGAAGCGGGCTGGATGGTGGCGGCGGACGGAGCGCTGGCCCGAATGGGCGCCGCCGAGCCGTCGGGCCCCGCGCGCCGCGCGGGTCCGGCCCTCACGCGCCTGTGGCCCGGATGGATCGCCGCCGCGAGCCCGGATCCTCCCGGCGAGCACGACCGCATCCTCCTGTACCGCGAGTCGGTGGACGCGAGCACGGCGAGCCTCCCCGTGGAGGGCGCCGTGCGCGCGCTGGCCTCCCGGCGCCACGGCGGCAACGTCTTGCTCGCGGCCGCCCTCGAGGACCCCGCGGGTGGATTCCGGGTGACGCTGTTCGAGATGGCGGAGCGCAAGTGAGGCCCGCATCGAAAGTGAGCGCGCGGGGCCTGGCCGCGATCGCCATGCTGGCGGCGGCCCTGGGCGCGGGGCGCAGCGCGCTCTCGGCATGGGGGCCCCGCTACGGCGGCGAGCTGCGCATCGCGCTGGTGGAGACGACGACGCGGAGCGCACCGTCCGCTCCGCGGGGGCTGGCCGAGCGCATCCTCGCCGGCCTCGTGGACGAAACGCTGCTCGGCGTGGACGAAGAAGGACGGGCACGGCCCGCGCTCGCCCAGTCCTGGGCCAGCGCCGCCGACGGACGCGAGTGGACGCTGCGCCTCGCGCCCGCGACTTTCCACGACGGCACGCCCGTCGGGTCGGCCGATGCCGTGCGTGGCCTGCGGCGATTCCTGCGCGGCGAGTCCGTGGCCGCGGTCCATCTCGCGCGCGCCCTGGACGGCGGGGACGAATACCGGCGCGGCCGCACCGATGCTCTCGCCGGCCTGAGTGCGCTCGACGATGCGCGGCTCGTCCTCCGCTTTCGCGTCCCCAGCGCCGTTCCGCTCGCGCCCCTGGCCTCCCCCGCGGCCGCCATCGTCAGCGCCCGCGGCGCGGGTGCGGGACCGTTCGTCCCCACCACCCCGCCGTCCGCGCGTGGCGTCAGCGCCACCGCCTTCGGACGCCACGTGCGTGGCCGTCCTTACCTGGATGTCGTCCGCCTGATCACCACCGCGGCCACGGATCGCGGACGGACGGACGGAGGGGGCGCGGACGTCACCTCCGGCCTCCCTGCGCTCACGCCCGCGACGGGCCTGCTCCTGCTCCTGCTCGATCCCGCCGCGCCTCCTCTCGCGGAGGAGCGGGCCCGGGCCCTCATCGCCGCCTCCGTCGATCGTGCGCAGCTCGCGCGTCACTTCCTCCCGGGCGGCGAGCCCGCGGACGTCCTGCTCGCGCCCACGCTGCTGGCTCCCCTGCCCGTCTCGCCCGCGCACGGCGCCGCCAG
>DASTLK010000250.1:0-1551 GCA_035715025.1 Vicinamibacteria bacterium | reverse complement strand
ACAGCGTACTGCCCTGGCGCTAACTGATCGCCGTTCATGGCGATACACATCGAGCAGCCGGGCTCGCGCCACTCCGCCCCCGCCTCGCGGAACACGCGGTCCAGGCCCTCCGCCTCCGCCTGCTTCTTCACCTGCTGCGACCCGGGCACGACCAGCGCGCGCACGCCTTCGGCCACGTGGCGGCCGGCGAACACGCTGGCCGCGGCGCGCAGGTCGGAGAGGCGTCCGTTCGTGCAGCTCCCGATGAAGGCCACGTCCACGCGGCGGCCCAGGAGCTGCTGGCCCGGGACGAGGTCCATGTAGGCGAGGGCGCGCGCGACGGACGCGTCGCCCGCCGGCTCCGGCACCGTACCCCGGATGGGGATCGACGCGCCGGGGTTCGTGCCCCACGTGATCATGGGCTCGATGTCGGCGGCGTCGAGGACCACTTCCTGATCGAAGGGCGCGCCTTCGTCGGTCACGAGCGTGCGCCACCGCGCGACGGCGGCGTCCCACTCCGCTCCCTTCGGCGCGAAGGGACGGCCGGCCAGGTACTCGATCGTGGTGTCGTCCGGCGCGACCATTCCCGCGCGGCCGCCCGCCTCGATCGACATGTTGCAGACGGTCATGCGCTCTTCCATCGAGAGCGCGCGCACGGCTTCGCCGCGGTACTCGATGACGTGGCCGGTGGCGCCGCCGACGCCGATGCGTCCGATCACGGCCAGCACCAGGTCCTTGGCCGTCACCCCGCGGGAGAGACGGCCGCGCACGATGATGGCCAGCGTCTTCGGCGGCCAGGCCAGCAGGCATTGCGTGGCCAGCACGTAGCCGACCTCGCTGCTGCCGATACCGAAGGCGAGCGCCCCGAAGGCGCCATGCGTGCTCGTGTGGCTGTCTCCGCAGACGATGGTCATGCCCGGACGGGTCAGGCCCAGCTCCGGCGAGATCACGTGGACGATCCCCTGCCGCTCGTGCCCGAGCGGATAGAGGGGGATGCCGAAGGCCGCGCAATTCTCTTCCAGGGCACGCACCTGGGTCGCGGCCTGCGGGTCCAGGATGACCGCGCGCGCGCCCGCGGCCAGCGGTGTCGTGGGCGTCGAATGATCCATGGTGGCGACGGTTCGGTCGGGCCGCCGCACGCTCAGACCACGCTCGCGCAGGTCGGTGAAGGCCTGCGGCGAGGTGACCTCGTGGATGAGATGCAGGTCGATGAACAGGACCGCGGGCGTGTCCGCGGTCGCCGGAGAAACCACGTGCCCGTCCCAGACCTTCTGGAACAGCGTGCTTGGACGGGCCACGGTCATGCCGCCGCCTCCTGGGCCCGGCGGGCGGCGCCGATCGCGGAGAGGTAGGCCTTGAGCGCGGCCTCGATGGAGTCGGTGCTGGCGGCCTGGCCGGTGGACTCGTGCCCGCCCATGCGCACGCGCATGATCACTTCCGCGAGCGCGTCCTTGCCCGCTGTCAACGCGCGCGTGTGCATCTCGACCAGCTCGACCTCCTGGCCCAGCGCGGCGTCCGTGGCCTTGAGCGCGGCGTCGAGCGGTCCGTTGCCGACCGCGGAGGCGGAACGTC
>DASTLK010000249.1:0-9220 GCA_035715025.1 Vicinamibacteria bacterium | reverse complement strand
CATCGACAAGTACTGCTACCTCACCTGCCGCTACCTCCCCCCGTTCTTCGATCACCGCATCCGCGTGGTGTACTCGGAGATCGAGAACTGCCAGCGGGCGGACGAGATCAAGCACCCCGCCGTTCGCGAGGTACTCGGCTTCCTCGGCATCAAGCGGGGGGTGGAGATCCACCACGACGGCGACCTGCCCGCCCGCAGCGGCATGGGAAGCTCGAGCGCCTTCACCGTCGGCCTCCTCAATGCGCTGCACGCGCTGAAGGGAGAGATGCCGAGCAAGCAGCAGCTCGCGCGCGAGAGCATCACCGTGGAGCAGGAGCGGCTGCAGGAGGT
This sequence comes from Vicinamibacteria bacterium, assembly GCA_035715025.1. Lineage (GTDB taxonomy): Bacteria > Acidobacteriota > Vicinamibacteria > Fen-336 > Fen-336 > AA29. Next base: position 8,890 of record DASTLK010000249.1, on the reverse strand, counting down.
GGTCGGCTCCCAGGACCAGGTGCTGGCCGCCTACGGCGGCCTGAACCACGTGTCGTTCATGACCAACGGGGAGATCTCCGTGCGGCCGGTCACCCTTCCCGCGGAGCGGATCGGCGAGCTGAAGTCGCACCTGCTGATGTTCTACTCCGGCGTGAAGCGCACCGCCTCCGAGGTGGCCTCGACCTACGCCAACGACCTGGAGGCGCGCCGCCAGCAACTCCGGATCATGAACGACTTCGTCGAGGAGGGTCTTTCCATCCTTTCCGGACGGGAGGACATCACCCGCTTCGGCAAGCTGCTGCGGGAGGCGTGGCAAACGAAGCAGAGCCTGAGCGCCAAGGTCTCGAACGCCTACGTCGACGAGCTCTTCGAGGCCGCGTTGGGGGCGGGGGCCATCGGCGGCAAGCTGACGGGAGCGGGCGGAGGTGGTTTCCTGCTCCTCTTCGTGCCGCCTGCCCAGCACCAGAGGGTGCGGGAAGCCCTGCGCCGGCTGCTGTGGCTGCCCTTCGACTTCGAGTTCGCGGGCAGCCAGATCATCTTCTACACGCACGAGCGCGACTACGAGATCTACGAGCGGTTGCGCGAGCAGCAGAAGCTCGAGCCCTCGCGCGAGCTGCCCACGACCTCGCGGCGGCGGGCCAGCCGTGCGGCCCCCGCCCGTCCGTCCGCGGCGCGATCGCGGCGCAAGGCCTGACAGGTCGGACCGGCGTCCGTCAGCCTCGGGCGGCGATTTCCCGGCGCGCCTCCGCCCGGCAGTGCTCGAGGAGCATGGCCGTGCTCTCCGCCAGCGTATAGCGCGGCGCCCAGCCCGTCCGCGCGCGGAAGCGGCTGGTGTCCGGTATCTGGAGGGTGACGTCGCTCGGACGCAGCAGCGCGGGATCCTGTCGCGAGGGGATCGGACAGCGGGCGAGGGCCTTGAGCGCTTCCAAGAACTCGCCGACGGTCATGGTGGCGGTGCCCCCGATGTTGTAGACCTCGCCCGGCTCGCACTTCTCGATGGCCATCCAGTAGGCGGCCACCGCATCGCGCACGTCGATGAGGGTGCGCACGGAATCGAGGTTGCCGTGCCGGAGCTCGCCCTGGAGCCCCAGCTCGATGCGCGCGACCTGCATGGCGAATGAGGTCGCGAACAGGTCGCGGCGCCGCGGGTTGAGGTACGCGAACATGCGCGTACGGATGACCTTCATCCCGTAGCTCTTGAAATACGTGTAGCCGAGGAAGTCCTGGGCCGCCTTCGAGACCGCGTAGGGGCTCGAGGGGTTGATGGGACAGTCCTCGGTGATGGGCACGTGGCGCGGATCGACCTGTCCGTACACCTCGGAGGTGCTGCAGATCTGCACCCTGGGATCGATGGCCGCGCTCCGGATGGCCTCCAGCAGGTTGGCGGTGCCCATCACGTTGTTGTCCATCACCGCCAGCGGGTTCACGAACGACGCGCGCACGTTGGCGTGGGAGGCGATGTGGAACACCACCTCGGGCCGCACCGCTACGAGCACCCGCAGCACCGCGCTGAAGTCGCGCAGGTCGCACTCGTGCACCGTGACCCGATCCCCCGCCTCGCGCAGGTTGGCCGCGGTGCCCGTGCTGTGCCAGCGCGAGATGCCGTGGACCTCCACCTCCGGCCGGTGGCCGACGATGTAGTCGGCGAGGTAGCTGCCTCCCGATCCGGTGACGCCGGTGATGAGCGCTCTCATGGCCGTCCCGGGCGCATTATAGCGACGGCCCCGGTGGCGGTGCGTCAGCACACAGCGCGCGCGGCGTGGCTTGACAACCCCGGCCCTGCGTCGGATCCTTCTCCGCTCTGGAGACGCCGCCCCGCCGCACAACGGGAGCCCGCGAAGGAACGACCGATGGAACCTGGCGTTCGGAAACCTGCGCGGGGCCAGTCAGCGTCCCGTACCCCTCCCCGGCCGTGACCTCCGCCAGCGCCGTAGATCCGGCCGCGCTCGCGCGGCTGTTCCGCTCGCTCTATCGCATCCGGCGCGTCGAGGAGGAGGTCGCGCGCGTCTATCCGAGCGACAAGATCCGCAGCCCGGTGCACCTCTCCATCGGCCAGGAGGCGGTGGCGGTCGGCGTGTGCGACGCGCTCCGCGGCGACGACGTGGTGTTCGGCACCTACCGCTCGCACGCCATGTACCTGGCCAAGGGCGGTGACCTGCGCGCGATGATCGCGGAGCTCTACGGCCGCCAGACGGGCTGCGCCAAGGGCAAGGGCGGCTCCATGCACCTCGTGGACGTGGCTCACGGCGTGATGGGGACGTCGGCCGTGGTCGGCACCACCATCCCCAACGCGGTGGGCTACGCGTACGCGCTCAAGTACCGCCGCTCCGACCGCGTGGTGGCCAGCTTCTTCGGGGACGGCGCCACCGACGAGGGCGTCTGGCACGAGAGCCTCGGGTTCGCCGCCCTCAAGCGCCTGCCCATCGTCTTCGTCTGCGAGAACAACCTGTACGCGATCCACACCCATCAGCTCCGCCGCCAGCACACGGGAGACATCGTGACCCGCGCCCGCTCGCACGGGCTGCCCGCCGAACGCATCGACGGCAACGACATCCTGGCCATCCGCGCACGAATCGCGGAGACGGTGGCCGCTCTGCGTGCGGGCCAGCCGGGGCCGTTCTTCTTCGAGTGCATGACGTACCGTTGGCGCGAGCACGTCGGTCCCGGCGAGGACTTCGCGCTCGGCTATCGCACGCGCGACGAAGCCGATCCCTGGGTGCGCGGCGACCAGGTCACGCGCCTGGGCGGCATGCTTCCGCCCGACGAGCGGCGGCGCATCGAAGGGGAAGTCGAAGCGGAAATCGCCGAGGCCTTCGCCTTCGCGGAGGCGAGCCCCTTCCCTTCCCCGGACCAGCTCTGGACGGACGTGTATGGCACCCGCTGAGGCGACGCGCACGCTCGCGTTCGTGGAGGCCGTGCGCGAAGCGCAGGACCTGGAGATGGAGCGGGACAGCTCCGTCATCCTCTTCGGCCTCGACGTGGACGACCCCAAGGCCATCCTGGGCACCACGCGCGGGCTGGTGGACAAGTACGGGCCGGAACGCGTGTTCGGGACGCCGCTGGCCGAGGACGCCATGACGGGGGCCGCCGTGGGCATGGCCTACGCGGGGCTGCGGCCGATCCACGTCCACATCCGCATGGACTTCGTGCTCCTGGCCATGAACCAGCTCGTCAACATGGCGGCCAAGAGCCGTTACATGTTCGGCGGCCAGCTCTCGGTGCCCATGGTGGTGCGCTCCATGATCGGCAAGAGCTGGGGGCAGGGCGCGCAGCACTCGCAGAGCCTGTACTCCTACTTCATGCACGTCCCGGGGCTGAAGGTGGTGACGCCGACGACGCCCTACGACGCCAAGGGCACGCTCATCGCCGCCATTCGCGACGACGATCCGGTCCTGTATGTCGAGCACCGCATCCTGCATTCCCAGAAGGGGCCGGTGCCCGAAGGGTCGTACACCGTCCCACCGGGAAAGGCGCGCATCACCGCCCCCGGCCGGCATGTGACGATCGTGGGCGTGTCCTACATGCAGGTGGAAGCCCTGCGCGCGCACGAATACCTGCGCGAGGTGGACATCGACGCGGAAGTCATCGACCCCATCTGGGTGAGCCCGCTCGACACCGACACCATCCTCGACTCCGCGCGGCGCACCGGTCACCTGCTCGTGGTCGACAACGCCTGGACGACGTGCGGGGCCAGCAGCGAGATCGTGGCCCGCGTCGTGGAGCGGCTCCGTCCCGATGAGAGGGTCCGCGTGCGCCGCATGGGCTTCGCGGAGACCACGTGTCCGCCCAGCCCGACGCTCGAGGACCAGTTCTACCCGAACGGCCGCACCATCGCCGCGGCCGCCTACGAACTCGTGCGGGGCCCAGGCAAGCCCTGGATGCCGGTCGAGCGCGAGGACGTCAACGCCGTCAGCTTCCGGGGGCCGTTCTGATGGCGAGCGTGCCCCGCGCCGGCGTGGAGAGCCTCGACTGGCCGCTCATGTCGAACAACATCACGGCCGAGGACCGCCAGGCCGTGATCGAGCTGCTCCAGGGCGACCCGATCCTCACCCAGTCGGCCCAGGTGGCGGCCTTCGAGCAGGAATGGTCGGCCTGGGCGGGCGTGAAGCACAGCGTGTTCGTCAACTCGGGCTCGTCGGCGAACCTCCTCACGCTCGCCGCCCTGCGCGAGACGCGCGGACCGGGCGAGGTCATCCTGCCCACCCTGACCTGGGTCTCGGACATCGCCGCGGCCCTGCACACCGGCCTGGAGCCGGTCTTCGTGGATATCGATCCCCGCAGCCTGGGCATGGACACGGAGCAGGTCCTGCGCAAGCTGACGCCGCGCACCCGCGCCGTGTTCATCACCCACATCCTGGGCTTCAACGCCCTCGACGACCGGCTGCTCGACGGCCTGGCGAGCAAAGGGGTGCCGCTGCTGGAGGACGTCTCCGAATCGCACGGGGCGACCTTCCGGGGCCGGCGCCTGGGCTCCTTCGGCCTGATGTCGAACTTCTCGTTCTACTACGCTCACCACCTCTCGACCATCGAGGGGGGCATGGTCTGCACGGACGACGCGGACCTGCACGAGGTCGTGCGCATGATGCGTTCCCACGGTATGACGCGCGAGGCGCGCAGCGCGGACGTGCGCCAGCGCTATGCCGCGGCGCACGGGGACCTCAACCCCGACTTCATCTTCGCCTTCCCCGCCTGGAACGTGCGCAGCACCGAGATCAACGCGGTCATGGGCCGCTCGCAGCTCAAGCGCCTCGACGAGAACAACCGGAAGCGGCGCGCGAACTTCGAGCTGTTCCTCTCGCGGCTCGACCCCGCGCGCTACCGGACCGACTTCGCGACCGAGGGCAGCTGCAACTACGCGTTCGTGCTCATCCTGCGGCGGCCCGACGAGCGGCTGCGCGACACCGTCATGGACGCGCTGCGCGCGCGCCGCGTGGAGTTCCGGCGCGGGACCTCGGGTGGCGGCAACCAGCTCCGCCAGCCCTACCTCCGCCGTCTGGGAGCGCCGGAGCCCACGGACTTCCCCGCCGTCGACCACGTGCACTTCTTCGGCTTCTACATCGGCAACTACCCGGAACTGCCGCGCGAGAAGATCCTGAAGCTGGCCGAGCTGCTTAATTCTCTTCCGGAAGGGAGCTGAGCATGGCCCGGAAGCTCGACCTCGTCATCGTGAGCCCCGGCGGCCGCCGCCGCGTCTATCAGGCCCTGGCCAGCGAGCTGGCCGCGGTGGAGCCGCCGGTGTGGGCGGGCCTCATGGCCGAGTACGTGCGTAGAAAGGGCTACGCGGTCGCCATCGTGGACACGGATGCCGAGAACCTGGACCCCGAGGAGACGGCGCGCCGAGTCGACGAGATGGACCCGCTGCTGGCCGCGGTCGTGGTCTACGGCCATCAGCCCTCCGCCTCCACCCAGAACATGCCCGCCGCGGGCGCGATCGCGAAGGCGCTGAAGCAGAGCGCGCCCCAGCGGCACGTCATCATGCTGGGTGGGCACGTGGCGGCCCTGCCGGAGCAGACCCTGCGCGAGGAGACCGTCGACTCCGCGAGCGGGGGCGAGGGCCCCCCCACGCTGGTGGCGCTCCTCGAGTGCCTGCGCGCGGGAGGCGCCGACCTCGACAAGGTGCCCGACCTCACCTACTGGAAGGACGGGCAGGTGGCGCACACCGCGCCCGCTCCGCTGGTCAAGGACCTGGACCGCGAGATGCCGGGCCTGGCGTGGGACCTGCTGCCCATGAAGCTCTACCGCGCGCACAACTGGCACTGCTTCGGCCACCTCCAGCGCCAGCCCTACGCGGCGATCTACACCACTCTCGGATGCCCCTACCGGTGCACGTTCTGCTGCATCCAGGCCCCGTTCAAGAGCGGCGAGAAGGCGGCCGGCTACAAGGAGAGCGTCAACAGCTACCGCATGTGGTCCGTCGGCGCGGTGATGGCCCAGATCCAGTGGCTGGTCGAGCAGCACGGGGTGCGCAACATCAAGATCGCGGACGAGATGTTCGTGCTCAACCCCGGACACGTCCTGGGCCTCTGCGACGCCATCATCGCCCGCGGCTACGACCTCAACATCTGGGCCTATGCGCGCGTGGACACCGTGCGCGAAGGCATGGTCGACAAGCTCGCGCGCGCGGGCGTGAACTGGCTGGCCTTCGGCATCGAGGCCGCCGATGAGGCCGTGCGGGACGACGTGTCGAAGGGGTTCGAGCAGGCCGACATCTTCAAGGCCCTCGACCAGGTGCGCGCGGCCGGCATCAACGTGATCGCGAACTACATCTTCGGCCTGCCCGAGGACGACCAGGCGACGATGCAGGCGACGCTCGACCTGGCCCTGGCCGTCAACGCGGAGTTCGCGAACTTCTACTCGACCATGGCCTATCCCGGCTCGGCGCTCTACCGCCTGGCCCTGAAGGAGGGCCTGGCCCTGCCCGCGAGCTGGTCGGGGTACTCGCAGCACTCGGTCGATACGCTGCCCCTGCCCACGCGTCACCTGAGCGCGGCCGAGGTGCTCCGCTTCCGCGACCGCGCCTTCCAGGCCTACTTCTCGAGCCCGTCGTACCTGGAGATGGTCGAGCGGAAGTTCGGCGCGGAGACGGTGGCCCATGTCCGTCAGATGGCGGCGGTGCCCCTCCAGCGCCGCTACGCGTGATGGCCCCCGTCTCCGTCACCCTGCTCATCCCCACCCTCAACGAGATCGACGGCATGAAGGTGATCATGCCCAAGGTGCGCCGCGAGTGGGTGGACCAGATCCTGGTGCTCGACGGCAACTCCACGGACGGCACCGCAGATTACGCGCGGCAGCTCGGCTACGACGTCCACGTCCAGCGCGAGCGCGGGATCCGGCAGGGCTACAACGAGGTGCTGCCGCTGATCAAGGGCGACGTCATCCTGACCTTCAGCCCCGACGGCAACTCCATCCCGGAGCTCATCCCGGAGCTGGTGGCCCGCATGAACGAGGGCTACGACATGGTGATCGCCTCACGCTATGCCCCCGGCGTGAGCAGCACCGACGACGACCGCGTCACCGCCTTCGGCAACTGGCTCTTCACGCGCACCCTCAACCTGCTCTTCCGCGCCCACTACACCGACGTCATGGTGATCTACCGCGCGTACCGCAAGCAGCTCGTGCACGACCTGGAGCTGGACCAGGACCGCTGGTACCGCACGCCGGAGCGGCTGCTGGGCACGCGCATCAGCTGGGAGCCGATGCTCTCGGCGCGGGCGGCCATCCGCAAGCTCCGCGTGACCGAGGTGCCGGGCGACGAGCCCCCACGCGTGGCCGGCGAGCGCAAGCTCCAGGTCTGGAAGTGGGGCGCCGCGTACTACTTCCAGTTCTTCCGCGACTTCTTCTTCTTCCGCTGATCAGCGCGGCGCGGCCGGCGGTCCGCCGCCGTCGGCGCTGGTCCGGCGCAGCAGCACGAAGTCGCCCCAGCTCCAGGCCGGCCGGTACTCCGCCGCGATCATGGGGGCCAGGCGCAAGTGCGCGATCAGGGCGAGCGTCGCGCTGGCCACGGAGTCGTTCTGGAAATGGACGAGGATCCATGCCGGCTTGTCCTGGTGGAGACGGTTGACGGTGCGCTCGTACAAGCGGCTGCCGCGCGCCGGGCTGCTGGTGATGTCCCAGGCCCAGGGCACGCCCCGATAGCTGTCGTGGCCCGTCATCCCGTACAGCACCGTCGCGTCGGGGATCACGAGCAGGGTGTCCGCGGCCGGTACGAGCGCCCGGATCGCTTCCGCCGCGCGATCCACGCCTTCCCCGGTCGGTCGGAAGCAGCGCCAGCCCTCGAAGCCCGGCGTGCGCAGCGCGTAGTCGGCGAGCACGTTCGATCGCCTCCAGTTCCAACCCACCAGCGCGCGGCCGGCGGCCCAGTACAGGATCAGCACGGCCAGGAGGCCGGCGGCCACGCGCCAGGCCGCCGCGGGCACGCGGCGTATGGGACGACCCTCGTCCGCCTGCGGAAGCTCGACGGCGACACGGCCGAGCAGGATCGCCGACACGCCCACCAGGTACCCGCCTCCCACGACGAGCGACGACCCCGTCCAGAGCGAGAACACGCCGGTCACGAAGACCACCACCGCCATCAGGAGCGTGGGCAGGAAGCGTCTGCTCCAACGGGGCCCCCCGGCCCAGGCCAGCACCGCCGTGGCCAGCGCGAGCGAGGTGTACGGCAGCTCCGTGAGCACCGCGCCCATTCGGCCAAACCGCGCCAGACGGCCCGACGTGCCGAAGTCGACGAAGTTCTGTCGGAGGTACTCGGCCGGGGAGGCGAGGGTGAGGATCAGGATCGCCAGCACCACGAGGCCGCTCAGCGCGTACCACGCCACGGGACGCCAGCGACGGAGGAGGACAGCGCGTAGGACGAGCGCCAGCAGGAGCATGCCCCCGCCCGCCAGTCCGACGTTGGTCTTGGCCAGGAAGGCCAGGGCGGCGGTGGCGCCCGCGACGGCGGCCGACCACGAGTGGCGCGGCTGGGCGAAGGGATCGAAGACGTCGACGGCCGCCCAGCCGGCGAGGAGCAGCGCGAAGGCGGTGAGGTCGTACCAGGGGTGGGCGAGGCTCAGGACGCAGGCCGCGCCGGCGGCGGCGGCGAAGAGCGCGGCCAGCAGGGGCGAGAAGGCGCGCCGCGCCATCGCATAGGACGAGGCGAGCACCGCGGCCTGCGTGCCCAGCAGGAAGACGAGCACCGCCCACTTGTTGAACCCGAGCAGCCGGATCAGCACGGCGTAGAGGTAGGGGTGCACGGGACCGGCGATGTAGAAGAAGTCGACGTACATGCGCTGGCCGCGCGCGACGCGCCAACCTGCGTCCAGGAAGATCGACATGTCGTAGAAGTCGAACCGGCGCAGGGCGAGGACGCCGACCCACCACGACATCAAGAGGAGCAGCACCGCCAGCACGG
>DASTLK010000248.1:0-2052 GCA_035715025.1 Vicinamibacteria bacterium | reverse complement strand
GGCGAGGACGGCCGCGGCGTGCCCGCCGCGGTCATCGGCCCCACCACGGCGGAGGCGGCCCGCGCCGCCGGGCTCACCGTTCTCGCCATCGCCCAGCCGGCCACCGTGGAGGGGCTTTTGACCGCCCTGGCGCAGGCCTGGCGCTGATACCACGGCCCGTCGCCGCAGCGGGGTCTACTCCGTGCGCAGCGCGCGCAGCGGGTCGAGCCGTGCGGCGCTGAAGGCCGGCACGAAGGCGGCGAGAGCGGCCACCGCCAGCAGGACCGTGGCCGCGATCGCGTAGGCGATCGGATCGAGCGCGCTCACGCCGTAGAGAAGAGATCCCAGGACGCGTCCCACGAGCGCGGCCAGCACCACGCCCGCGCCGATGCCCACCAGGGCCAGCCGCCCGCCTTGCCTCATCACCAGCCGCAGCAGGTCGCGCGGCTCTGCACCCAGGGCCATCCTGACGCCCATCTCTCGCGTCCGCATGCTCACCGAGTACGCGATCACGCCATACAGGCCGACCGCGGCCAGCAGGAGCGCCAGGGCCCCGAACGCGCCGAGGAGGACGGCGCCGATCCGGGTGGGTGCGGTGGTGGTGGCGACAACGGTCGTCGCGGGAACGTCCTCCGTGAAGACCACGGCCGGCTCCAGGGCGAGGATCGCCGCGCGCAACATCGGGAGCGCCTTGTCCGGCGGGATGGTCGTGCGCACGGCCAGCGAGACCGCGCGCGAGGGACGGGCGGGGAAGTGGAGGTACGCACGCGGATCCTCTCCCACCGAGCGCACCTTGTGATCGCGCGCGACGCCGACCACCTGGTGCGGCGCGGCCTCGAACCCTTCGGTGTAGAGGAGCTCGCCGACGGGACTCTTCCCGGGCCAGTAGCGGCGCGCCATCGTCTCGTTCACCACCACGACCCTACGTGCATTCTCGACGTCGTCGTCGACGATCGCGCGTCCCTCCACGATGGGGACCCCGACCACGCGGAAGTAGTCCGAGCCGACGGAGACGGCGTCGATGGGTGTCGCGTCGTCCTGCGGACCGTGATGGCCGCGGATGCGGATCCCCTCCATGTTGATGTCGGGGGCGAGTGGCAGCCGCGTGACCAGCGCGGCCCCCGTCACGCCGGGCAGGGCGCGCAGGTCGGCGAGCATGCGCTTGCGCATGGCCACGGCGCGGTCCACGTCGTACCCGTTCATCTGCAGGTTGAATTCGATGTAGGAGACGGGCGCAGGGTCGTAGCCGAGGTTCGTGCCGCGCGCGGCGAGCAGGCCGCGGGCGAGGAGCGCTCCCGCCACGAGCAGGACGAGCGACAGCGCCAGTTGCGTCACCACGAGGGTGTCGCGCAGGCTCACGCGCCGCCGCACCGAGCCCTCTCCGGTCGCGTCCGATTTCAAGGAGGGCACCAGCTCGAGCTTCGACGCCATGAGGGCGGGGGCCAGCCCGAACAACATCGTGGTGAGCAGCGACGCCCCGGCCGCGAACGCCATCACGGTGCCGTCGAGGTGGAAATCGAAGTGCAGCGGGATGGGGAGCCAGTCCGTGTTCAGGCCGCTCAGGATGCGGCCGGCCCAGGCGGCCAGGAGCACTCCCGCCGCGCCTCCGACCGCGGCGAGCACGAGGCTCTCGGTCAGGAGCTGGCGCACCAGCCGCCCGCGTCCCGCACCGATGGCCGCGCGCACGGCCAGCTCACGGCGCCGCGAAGCCCCGCGCGCCAGCAGCATGTTGGCCACGTTGGCGCAGGCGATGGCGAGGACGAGGCCGACCGCGACCAGCAGCACCGCGCTCGCGGCCTTCACGTACCCGTCGAGCATCGGATGGAAGCGCACACCCGCTCCCGGCAGCACGGAGGCGCGCGTCTTCTCGTTGGTGGCCGGATGGTCCTGGCGGAGACGCGCGAAGATCGTGTCGACCTGGGCGCGCGCCTGCTCGACCGTCTTGCCCTCCGCCAGCCGGCCCTTCACGAAGAGCCAGCGCTGGCCGCGCTTCTGGAGGCGGGTGGCGCCCGGATCGTGATCGGCCTCGCTCTGGATGCCCTGGAAGTTGAAACGGTCGACCATCATCACGGG
>DASTLK010000247.1:0-4444 GCA_035715025.1 Vicinamibacteria bacterium | reverse complement strand
CCGCCGCTCCCTTGTAATGGACGCTCTCGCCGGGAAGCAGGCGCAAGGGCTCGAGGACCGAATCGTTGGCGTGCGTGACGGCGGCGGGCGCCCCTCCTTCCGTCGAGACGCGAACGATCTCGGCGGGATGGGTGAGGGCGGCCGCGGTCGCGAACAGCATGCGTCCGTCGGGCGCCGCACGCAGGTCGCCGAAGCTGACCCCTCCCACGACGGTGCGCACGGGCCCGCCCGCGGCCGGCACCGCGAAGATGGGGACGCGCGCGTCGTCCTCCGCCGTGAAGTACAGGGTGCGCGAATCGGGCGACCAGGCGATGTCGCCGACCTGGCGGTCGAAGGGCTCGGTCAGGTTGCGCACGGCGCGCGTGGCCCGGTCGTAGACCATCAGGCGCCAGCGATCCGCCTCGTAGTCCGCCCGCATCTGGGCCCGGAACGCGATCAGGGCGCCGCTTGGGCTGTAGCGCGGCTCGCCGTCGTAACCGGGACTGCCCGCGACCTTCGTCGGCGCCCCGCCCGTGATGGGCACGACGTAGAGCTCGCCGTTGGTGGAGAGGGCCTCGACGGGCGCGTCCTTGCGCACGAACGCGACCTCCTTGCCGTCGGGCGCGACGTCGTAGTCGTCGGGGCCGCCGAGCGTGAAGGGCGGGACGTCGGTCGTGCCGGGGGTGAGGTCGCGGGACTGACCGCTGGCGAGGTCGACGACGTGCAGGTGGGTGCGGCGGCGATCCTCCCAGTGGTCCCAGTGGCGCATGAGGAGGCCGTCGTACACGCGCGCCTGGGCTCCGGGCCTCGTTTCCTCCTCGAGATGACCCCGGTTGCAGGCGGCATCGTAGGCCCCGCCCGCCGCCGCCGCACATTCGGGATAGACGTCGGATGTGACCAGCAACGTCCGGTCGTCGACCCAGAGCACGCCTCCCGCTTCCGTGGGCAGCGACGTCACCTTGTGGGGCGCGCCTCCCGCGACGTCCACTACCCACACCTGCGCGCCGCCGTCGCGCGTGGAGACGAAGGCCAGGCGTCGTCCGTCGGGACTCCAGCGCGGGCGCGCGTCCGACTTCGGGTCGTCGGTGATCCGTCGCGGGGTGCCGCCCGCGGCCGGGATGACCCAGATGTCGGTGTTGCGCGCCCAGGTGGCGGTATCCACCTGCGTGGCCTGGTAGGCGACGGACTTTCCATCCGGCGAGACCTGCGGGTCCGCGATCCGCTGCAAACGCATCATCTCGGACGCCGTGAACGGAGGCGGGGAAGGGGCGGCGAGAAGGGAGAGGAAGAGGATGGACAGCGTCGACGTCAGCGTCAGCGTCATCAACGGACCTCCCGCCCCATCATAGGCGAGGCGCCGGGCCGGGCTTGAAAGCGACGGCGGGCCAGGCGCACCATAGCCCAAACACGGGAGGCGACCGGTGGCGCGCCTGACCAGCTTCGAAGAGTTCTGGCCGTTCTACGTCTCGCAACACAGCCGGGCCAGCACGCGCGCCTTGCATTTCGCGGGCACGACCATGGCGCTGGGCAGCCTGGCCGCGGGCGCGCTGGTGGCGCCGTGGTGCGCCCTGACCTTGCCCGTGGTGAGCTACGGCCCGGCCTGGATCGGCCATTTCTTCTTCGAGAAGAACAAGCCGGCGACGTTCACCTACCCCCTCTGGTCGCTGCGCGGGGATATCCGGATGTACTGGTTGATGTGGACCGGGCGCATGGGGCCCGAATTGGACCGCGCCCTCAAGGCCTATCCTCCGCACGCCTGAGTGGCCGGATACAATCGCCGCCCATGGGACGCGGCGCCGTCTCCCTGCGCGGGGTGTCCAAATCGTTCGGGACGGTGGCCGCCGTGCGCGACGTGTCCCTGGAGGTGGCGCCGGGCGAGTTCCTGACCCTGCTCGGGCCTTCCGGCTGCGGCAAGACGACGCTCCTGCGCATGATCGCGGGTCTCGAATCGCCGGAGAGCGGCCGCATCCTCTTGTCCGAGCGCGACGTCACCGACGACCCCCCGCACCGGCGGCCGGTCAACACCGTCTTCCAGCACTACGCGCTGTTCCCGCATCGCACGGTGGCGGGGAACGTCGCCTTCGGCCTGGAGATGGCGGGGCGCGCGCGGGCGGACATCGTCCCCCGCGTCGAGCGCGCGCTGGAGATGGTGCGTCTCTCGGGGATGGGCTCCCGCCGCGTGGACCAGCTCTCCGGCGGCCAGCGCCAGCGGGTGGCCCTGGCGCGTGCGGTCGTGCTCGAGCCGGAGGTGCTCCTCCTCGACGAGCCCATGTCCGCCCTCGACCGCAAGCTGCGCGAGGAGATGCGCGCGGAGGTGAAGTCGTTGCATCGCCGCCTCGGCACCACCTTCGTGTTCGTGACCCACGACCAGGAGGAGGCGCTCGCCCTCAGCGACCGCGTGGTCGTGATGAACGACGGCCTGATCGAGCAGATGGGCTCGCCCCCGGAGATCTACGACGTCCCGCGCACGCGCTTCGTGGCGGAGTTCCTGGCCGTGCGCAACATCCTGCCCGGGGACGTGCAGTCGGCGGATGGCGGCGCCGCCGTCGTCCGCACCGAGAACGGCCTGATGCTGAGGTCGAGGGCGGCGGGATTCGTGGCCGGAGAGCGCGTGTGGGTGGGCGTGCGGCCGGAGCGCATGGGCTTCGACGGCGCCGGCGAGAACCGGGTCGCGGGCGTGCTGGAGGATCGGCTCTTCCTGGGCGATCGCAGCGAGTGGCGCGTGCGCGCGGGCGCGGACCTCCTGACCGTCTCCGAGCCGGGAACGTCGACCGGCCGGCAGGCCGGCGACGGGGTGACCGTGACCTTCGAGGCCGCGGCCCTGCTGCGGCTGGTCGAGCCCGCCCTCCGTCCGCCGCGGCCATGAGCCCTCGCCACCGCCAGGCCGTGCTGCTCCTGGCCCCGGCCGCCCTCCTCCTGGTCGTGCTGGTGGGCGGCTCGCAGGCCCTCATGCTGGCGGCTTCACTCGGACGGCGCTCGGCGTACGGAGGAGTGACCCACGACTGGGGCCTGCAGAACTACCTGCGCGCGCTGGAGCCGCTGTACGTGCGCGTGCTCGCGCGCAGCGTCGGGCTGGCCGCGGCCACGACCATCGCCTGCCTCGTCGTGGGCTATCCGGTCGCATACTGGCTGGCGCGCCGGGCGCCGCCGACGATGCGCCGTGCGCTCCTCGTCCTCGTCATCCTGCCCTTCTGGACGAGCTTCCTCGTGCGCATGTACGCCTGGATGTTCCTGCTGCGGACGGAGGGGCTGGTCAACCTCGCCCTGGGCGCGATCGGATTGCCCGCCCTGAGCCTGCTCTACAACCCCACGGCCGTGCTCCTGGGCCAGGTCTACGGCGAGCTGCCCTTCATCATCCTTCCCCTGTACGCGTCGCTCGAGAAGCTCGACCCCGAGCTGCTCGACGCCGCCGCCGACCTGGGGGCGGCGCCCGGCCAGGTGCTCCGGCGAGTCGTGCTGCCTCTCACCTGGCCGGGCATCGTGGCCGGCTCGATCCTCGTCTTCATCCCCTCCCTGGGCGCGTACCTGGCACCCGACCTGCTCGGAGGCGCCCGCTACGTGTACGTGGGCAGCCTCATCCAGAGCCAGTTCGCGGTGGCACGGGACATCCCGTTCGGAGCGGCCCTCTCGTTCGCCTTGTCCGCGGGCGTGCTCCTGGCCCTGTGGCTCCTGCGGCGTCCCCTGCGCGCCGGCGCGGGGGAGTCGGCGTGACGGGCCGTTCCGGACGGCGGCCGAGCGCGGGCGCCCTGCTCGCCGTCGCCGTCTATGCCTTCCTCTATGCGCCGCTCATCGTCCTCGTGGCCTTCTCGTTCAACCGCGCGCGCCTGGCCGCGCGCTGGGAGGGCTTCACCTTCGAGTGGTACGCGGTGGCCCTGCGCGACCAGCACGTCCTGGCCGCCCTGCGCAACAGCGTGATCATCGCCCTGGCCACGACGGTCCTGGCCACGGCGGCGGGGACGGCCGCCGCCCTCGCCTTCCATCGCCTGCGCCTGCGCGCGCAGGGCACCTGGGACGCGCTGGTGGTGGTGCCTCTCGTCCTGCCCGAGATCGTGCTGGCGGCGTCGCTGGTCCTGCTGTTCGCGGCCATGGGGCTGCGCCTCGGCTTCCTCACCGTCGTGCTCGCCCACGTCGCCTTCAGCCTGTCCTACGCCATCGTCGTCGTGCGCGCGCGCCTGGCCGGCTTCGACCGCAGCCTGGAAGAGGCGGCCATGGACCTCGGCGCGAGCCCGCTGCGCACGCTGCGGCACGTCACCCTGCCCCTGATCGCGCCCGGCATCCTGGCCGCCGCCCTCCTCGTCTTCTCGGTGTCGATCGACGACTACGTGGTGACCTCTTTCGTGGCCGGCGTGGGGGCGACGACGCTGCCCCTGCACATCTACTCGATGGTGCGCAGCGGCCTGAGCCCCGAGATCAACGCCGTCTCCACCGTGCTCCTGACCGCCACCGTGCTCCTCCTCTTCGCCGC
>DASTLK010000246.1:0-9511 GCA_035715025.1 Vicinamibacteria bacterium | reverse complement strand
CCCGCGCGCTGGGCGTCCGCGGCGGCCCCGGGCGCGCCGAAGAAGGCCGTGCTGATCTCGATGCTGCCGAAGGAGCTGCCCTACCTCGACCGCTTCCGGATGGCGGTCGACGCGGGGTTCGCCGGGATCGAGATGCAGACGATGGCCGATGCCGCACAGGCGGAAGAGGTCCGCAAGGCGTCCGCGCAATCGGGGCTCCGCGTCCATTCCGTGATGAACATGGACCACTGGAAGTTCCCGCTCTCCAGCGCGGACCCCGAGGTCGTGAACAAGAGCGTCGCGGGCATGGAGACGTCGCTGCGCAACGCGAAGCTCTGGGGCGCGGACACGGTGCTCCTCGTGCCCGCGGTCGTCAATCCCCAGACGTCGTACCAGGACGCCTGGAAGCGGTCCCAGAAGGTCATCCGCGAGCGGCTGCTGCCCCTTGCCTCCGACCTCAAGGTGGTCATCGCGGTGGAGGAGGTCTGGAACAAGTTCCTCCTGAGCCCGATCGAGTTCGTGCGTTACGTGGACGAGATGGGCTCGCCCTGGGTCAAGGCCTACTTCGACGTCGGGAACGTCGTCTTCTACGGCTACCCGCAGGACTGGGTGCGCACGCTCGGGCCCCGCATCGCGAAGGTCCATCTGAAGGACTTCCAGCTCGACCGGCCGAGCGGAAAGTTCGCGTGGAAGAACCTCGGCGAGGGCGACATCGACTGGGTCGACGTCCGCAAGGCCTTCGCCGACGTCGGCTACGACGGCTGGATGACGACGGAGATCAGCGGCGGTGACGCCCCCTACTTGAAGGACGTCGTCGCCCGCTTCGATCGGTTCCTGGCCGGAGAGAAGCCCGTGGGCGACGCGGCCGCGGACAAGAAGGCCTGAGGCCATGCGGGCCACCGGGCTGCTCCTGGCCGCGCTGGCGGCGGCCAACGTCGCGACGACGCGCGCGGCCGAAACGCCGGCCGCGATCGTCGTCGTCAAAGCCGCTCGCTTGATCGACGGCCGCGGGGGCGCGCCCCTCTCCCCGGCCATGGTGCGCATCGAGGGGGATCGCATCGCGGAGGTCGGCTCGCGGCTGGCCATCCCCCCGGGCACACGCCTGATCGACCTCGGCGACGCCACCCTGCTGCCCGGCCTCATCGACCTCCACACGCATCTCACCGACAAGTTCGGCGTGCACTGGGAGCAGGCTCTGGTGTCGACGACGCCGGGGCAGGCCGCCCTGTGGGGCGCGGCCAACGCGCGCGCGACCCTGATGGCCGGCTTCACGACCTGCCGGGACATGGGACCGACGTGGCCCTACGTGGACGTGGACCTCCGCAACGTGATCGAGCAGGGCGGTGTGCCCGGGCCGCGCCTCACCGTGGCCGGCAACTACGTGTCCTCGACCGGCGGCGCCGGCGACGCGCGGCAGTTCTCGATCTACGTGGACGTGCCGATCGTGCGCAACCTGGCCGACGGCCCCGAAGAGGTCACCAAGGCCGTGCGCACGAACCTGAAGAACGGCGCCGACTTCATCAAGATCCTGGCCACGGGCGCCGTCCTCTCCAAGGGGATACCGCCGGGCTCGCAGCAGTATTCGGACGCGGAGATCCAGGCCGCGGTGACGGAAGCGCGCCGATGGGGCCGGCCCGTCGCCGCCCACGCGCACGGCGCGGACGGCATCAAGGCGGCCATCCGCGCGGGCGTGCGCACGGTGGACCATGGGTCGATGCTCGACGACGAGGCGGTGGCGATGCTGAAAGGCTCGTCGTCGACCTACTACGTGCCCACGCTCTACACGAGCGACGTGATCGACACTTCCCCCCAGGTGCCGGAGTCGGAGAAGGAGCGGGAGCGCCAGATCCGGGACGCGCAGTACGTCGGTTTCCGCCGGGCCCTGGCCGCGGGCCTTCCCATCGGCCTGGGCAGCGACGCGGCCGTGATTCCGCACGGACAGAACGCGCACGAGCTGTCCGTGCGCGTGCGGCTGGGCGAGAAGCCGATGGCCACGCTGGTGTCGGCCACGCGCCTCAACGCCGAGATCCTCGGCTGGTCCGACCGCATCGGCACCGTCGAGAAGGGCAAGCTCGCCGACGTGGTGGCGGTGCCCGGCGATCCCCTGGCGGACATCACCGCCGTGGAACGGGTCGGTTTCGTGATGAAGGGCGGGACCGTCTATCGTGACGACCTGTCGCGGCGCTGAGGCCGCGCGCTTCCCGCGGAGGGATGTCCTCATGAGAGTCGCCGGCGGCGTGCTGGTCCTTGCCTTCCTGGCGGCGTCGGCGCCGGCCCAGTCTCCATCGCCCTCTCCCCCGCGCCGGTTCGTCATCGACTCCCACCAGCACTATCAGGACAAGCCCGACTACTTCGACCGGCTCGTGAACACGTATCGGCCGCGCAACGCTATGGCCTGCGTCCTGACCCTGATGAGGGACTGGCCGACGGTGAAGAAGGCGGCGGCGGCCTACCCGGACGTCGTGATCCCCTACGGCCAGATCCTCGTGGACGACCCGAAGGCGATGGCCGAGATCGAGGCCTTCGCCGCGGGCGGGGCCAAGGGCATCAAGATGCACACGCCGCGCAAGAACTGGGACGACGAGTCGTATTTCCCCCTCTACCAGAAGATCCAGGACCTGGGGCTGGTGGCCCTGTTCCACACCGGCATCGTGTGCACGATCGTGGACGGCAACTGCGGCTCCAGCGACGAGCCCCAGATCTCGTCCATGGCGCGCATGCGGCCGTCGTACCTGCACACCATCGCGCGCGCCTTCCCGCGGCTGACCATCCAGGGCGCGCACCTGGGCAACCCGTGGTACGACGAGGCGGCGGAGGCCGCGCGCTGGCAGAAGAACCTCTACTTCGACCTCACGGGCTCCTCGCTCATCAAGAAGCAGAAGAACCTGGCCGTCTTCAAGGAGTACCTCTGGTGGGAGGGGCCGACGATGCACAGCCCGCCCGACGCCGTCTACGCGTTCGAGAAGCTG
The DNA here is from genome assembly GCA_035715025.1 of Vicinamibacteria bacterium. Taxonomy (GTDB): domain Bacteria; phylum Acidobacteriota; class Vicinamibacteria; order Fen-336; family Fen-336; genus AA29. Next base: position 6,563 of record DASTLK010000246.1, on the reverse strand, counting down.
GTGTTCGGCACGGACGAGCCGCCGGAAACGCTCGACAACATGCTCGGCCGCTACGAGGCCATGCTCGAGGCCTGCGCGGTGCCGGAAAAGAGCCGGCGGAAGATCTACGGGGAGACGATGGCGCGCCTGTTGCGCGTTCCCGTACGGCCGTAGCCGCTCAGTTCAGCTCCCCCAGCCCGTGCCGCCGCCCGCAGCGGGGGCAGTACGTCGGCGGATCGAAGTTGCTGACGCGATGCCGGACCGGCGGCAGCGTCCGCAGGTAGCTGAAGATCGCGCCGAGATCGTCGTCGGTCATCGTCCGGAAGAACACCCAGGGCATCGCGGCGCTGAGTCGCCGCACGCCCGCCACGTGGCCGGTGCGGATGGTCTGGATGAACACGTCGCGCGTATAGAAGGCGATGCCCGACGCGTCCGGCGTGATGTTGGCGGAGGCCACGAGGCCCTCCTCCCCCGGCAGTCCGCGCTGGGCGGCAGGCGTGAACGCGGGATCGGGACCGAACTCGATGCCCGCTCCCTTCTCGATCCGGAACCGCCGCCCGCCTCCGAACTCCATCCCCCGCTCCGGCCGCCCGTCGCGAGTGGTGGTGGTGTGGCACCCTCGGCACTCCCCGAGCTGGACCAGGTAGGCCCCGCGGTCGGTCACGGATTGGAGCGCGGAGGCCAAAGCCGGCGGCACCGGAGGCTGCACGGACTCTCCCCGGTCGCGCTGCTCGGCGCTCCGCCGCAGGGACCGTCGGATCGGTGGCAGCGAGCGCAGGTAGGTCGCGATCGCTCCCGCGTCCTCGTCCGTCATCACGCTGTAGTAGTGGGACGGGTGCTCGCTGCGAAGCCGCCGGCCATCGCGACCGATGCCCTCACGGATGGCGCGCGCGATCTCGCCGTCGTGCCAGCGGCCGAGGCCCGTCTCGTCGTCGGGGGTGATGTTCGGGGCGATGATCGGCGTCTTCTCGTCCAGGATGTCGCCGGATCCCAAGGTCTCGGGCTGCGGGGTCGCCGGATCGCCGCTGTCGAGCGGCGCGTGGCACCAGAAGCACCGCGCCACGCCGCGGGCGAGGTAGGCGCCGCGCACGGTCCGCGCCGTCGCCGACGTCTGGCCGCCCGCGAGCGGGGCCAGGGCAAGGAGACCGGCGACGAGGAGGGCGGCCATGGCGAGAGCGGCGCGAACCGTACTACGCGCGGGGAGCGCGGACAAGCGGCCGGTCGGCACGCGGGGCGAACGAATATGATGGGCCGGAATCGCGAAAGGAGTCCTCCGATGAAGCTTGCCCTCGCCCTCGTCGCCGCCGCCGCGGCCGCGCCCTCTGACCTGCCCTTCCGCTGGGACGAGCTCACGGCCAGCGATTGGCCGACGGCCCTCGCGCGCTCCTCTCGCACCTGCATCCTCCCCATCGGGATCCTGGAGAAGCACGGCCCCCACGCGCCCATCGGCTCCGACCTCATCCACGTGCGCGAGTGGTCGGCCCGCGCCGCGCACCAGGAATACGCGGTCGTGTTCCCCGACTACTTCTACGGGCAGATCAACGAAGCGCGCCAGCAGCCGGGCACGTTCTCCCTCCCGCCGACCATGGTGCTCGACCTGCTGCAGGCCACCACCGACGAGATCGGGAGGAACGGCTTCGACAAGATCGTCATCGTCAACGGGCACGGCGGCAATCCCCAGCTCCTCCGCTACTTCATCCAGTCCCAGCTCGGGAAGCGGCACGACTACGTCGTCTATCTGTTCGATCCCGCCGACGATCCCGCGGTGACCGAGAAGGTGAAGCAGCTGCGCAAGTCCGATCCGGCCGGCGACATGCACGCGGGCGAACGCGAGACCTCCACCCTGCTCTACCTCCGGCCCGACCTCGTCAAGATGGACCGCGCGACCCAGGAATCAGGCGCGAACCAGAAGCGCCTGTCCACGCCCGACCTCTACAACGCGATCTGGTGGTACGCGGGTTTCCCCAACCATTACGCGGGGGAGGGGGCCAAGGCCACACGCGAGCTGGGGCAGGTCCTCACGGAGGCGCGCATCGAAGCCCTCGTCCGCGCCCTGCGCACGGTCAAGGCCGACACGAAGTCTCTCGAGCTGCAGAAGGAGTTCTTCGATCGGGTCGACAAGGTCGGCCGCTAGACGCTCCCCGTCCGCATCTGCTCCTTGAGGTAGTCCATCGTCCGCCAGCACATGGCCAGGATCGACCAGGTCGTGTTCTGCGTGCCGCCGGACACGAAGGGCGCCGCGTCCCCTAGGTAGACGTTGGGCACGTCGTGCAGCCGGCACCAACGGTCGGTGACGGACGTCTTGGCATCGTCGCCCATGCGCGCGGTGCCGATCTCGTGGATGGACCATCCGGGCGGCAGCAGCTCGCGATCCACCTTGATGTTCTCCGCCCCCGCCGCTCGGAGCATCTCTTCGACGGAGTCCCCCATGTCCTTCGCCATCTTCTTCTCGTTGTCGCCGAAGGTGTAGTCGAAACGCAGCACGGGGATGCCCCAGGCGTCCTTCACGTCGGCGTCGAGGGAGACGCGGTTCTCCTTGCGCGGGAGCACCTCGCCGAAGCCGCCCAGGCTGATCAGGGCCGGGTAGTACTTCCGCACCGAGGATTTGAAGGCCTTGCCGAACCCGGGCAGGTCGTGGGCCATGCCCGGATACTCGTAGGCCCCGCCCCCGCCCTGGAAGTGATAGCCGCGGATGAAGTCGGGGTGCTTGTCCTTGACGTTGCGGAAGCGCGGGACGTACGGGGTGACCGGGCGCCCGTCGTCGAGGGTGGCTTCCGTGCCGATGCGCTGCGGGATGAACCCGCTGCCGCGCGGACCCATGGCGTGCTCGCTGAGGTGGCAGCCGAGGAGTCCGGAGGAGTTCCCCATTCCCTGGGGATGCCGGGCCGACTTCGAGTTGAGCAGGATGCGCGTGCTGTCGAGGCAGCCCGCGCCGAGCACGACCACCTTGGCCTTGAAGTCCATCACTTCGCGCGTGTTCGCATCGATGACGCGCACTCCCCCCGCGCGGCCCGTGGCCTCGTCGAGGAAGACTTCCGACACCACCGAGTACGGCCGGATGGTGAGGTTCCCGCTGTCGCGCGCCGGGTAGACGAGTGCGGTCGGCGAGTGGAAATTCGCGTTGACGTCGCAACCGCGCCCGCAGCGGCCGCGGCCCAGGCAGCGCGAGCGGTACTTGTTGTTGAGGACCCCGTCCGTGGTCACCCCCGCGCGGCCGGGGATGTAGTGGCGGCCCAGCGGCGCGATCGCGCGCTTGAACGCCACCTCGACGCAGTTGAGCTTGCTCGCCCGCTGGAAGACGCCGTCCGGGACCTGGTCCAGGCCTTCCTTGGTGCCGGAGCAGCCGAGGAGCACGTCCACCTTGTCGTAGTAGGGCGAGACGTCGGAGTACCGGATGGGCCAGTCCACGTCGTATCCGTCCAGCCGGGCCGCGTCGAACTGCAGCGGGCCGTAGCGCAGCGCGCCGCGTCCCCAGAAGTTCGTCTTGCCCCCGAGGACGCGCGCGCGCACCCAGGAGTAGGGCGTGCCCGTGGTCGGGTGCTCCTTCTCGTTCACGACCCAGTTCCGGGTGAAGGTGTTCCCCGCGTACGAGGTCACCTTGGCGTACTTCGCCATCTGCGGGTTCGCCGCGTAGGGCCGGTCGAGAAAGCTGTATTCCGCGACCGCGATCGGCCGGTGATCGAGGGGCAGGCGGCCCCGCCGTGGCGAGGCGTACGGCCACTCCATGGTCCGGTACTCGGCCTTGTGGTCGAGCATGCGGCCGGCCTCGAGCATCAGGACCTTGATGCCGGCGGTGGCGAGCTGGAACGCGGCCATGCCTCCCGCGGCGCCGCTGCCGACCACGATCACGTCCCAGTTTCCCGATCCCGGCTTGATGGACGCGGCCAGGCGGCGCGACTCGTCGGTGATGGCGGCCAGATCCAGGTCGAGCGTCTTGTCGGCGGCCATCGCTATGCCTCCGCCTTCTGCCCACAGTGCGGGCAATCCTTGCCGTCGACGGTCTGGCATCCCACGAACTGGAGCAGGACCTTGTTCCCCTTGTACCGGAGCTCCTGATGGATCCCGATCTCGGAGGTGTAGTACCCGTGCACGGTGGCCTGCTTCGCGGTGACGAAGAAGACCTCGAGCGGAGTCTTGTCCACGGCGGCCGGACCGCGGAGAGCGGGCGCCTTCTCGTTTTTGCTGGCGTCGGTCAGGACGGTCTCGACCTGGGCGGCGTCGAGCTTGACGAACGGCCTTCCGAATCGCGCCGTGGCGTCGGCGTCGAGCGCGGCGAGCCCGTCCGTCCACTGCTGGCGCCGCGTCTCGTCCGCCTCGCTGAGGAGCAGGTCGATGTAGTCGGCCACGCGCGCCTGCTTCGCACCCGGCGAGCGCTCGTCGGCGGGGATGATGGCCTCGGTCAGGGCCTCCAGCGTCGCGTACTGCTCCGCGGTGAGGGCCTTGAGGCTGGGGGGAGCGGCCGTGCGCTGGATGTCGGCGAAGGCGGCCAGTCCCTCCTCGGAGAGCAGGGGAAAGAGCGCGAGGGCGCCCGCGCTGGCGGAGATCCTCTTGAGGGCGGTACGACGGGAGACGGGGTTCCTGGTCATGGGAACGGTCATTTTACCGCGAGGCCCCCTCGCCGAAGAACGGGAAGAGCCGGCGGATCTCCTCCTTGCTGGGCTGGCGGCCGTACTCGCACACCTCGAAGGCCTCGGCGTACTTGATCGCGGCTCCCCGCTCCGGTCCGTACCATTCGGCGAGGCGCGGCCGGAAGCGGTCGGCGGTGGAGGCGAAGCGCGCGGTGAAGCGATCGCGGACCTGCTTGCGGCGCGCCTCCTTTCCCGCGGCGTCGGTGGGCAGGCCGCCCGTGGGCAGGTCACAGCATCCGCCCTCGTAGAACTGGGACGGCATCGCTTCCACCACCGCGAGCTTCTTCTCGATCACGTCGTCGATCGAGACCACGATGTCGCCGCTGAAGGGGTTCGGCTTCTGGAAGCGGTCCTCGGAGAAGAGGAACACCGGGTTACGCGTGAGGGGCGGGACCTCGGGCCCGAAGAACGGCACCTGGACCATGTAGGCGGCGTCCATGACGAGCACGCCGGTGTAGCGGTGGTCGGGATGGTAATCGTTGGGGCGATGGCTGATGACGATGTCGGCCTGCCACTCCCGGATGAGGCGCGCGATCTTGCGGCGATTCTCGAGCGTCACCATCAGCTCGCCGTCGTGGTTGTCGAGCACCTCGGTCTCGATGCCGAGGATCTTCGCCGCCTGCTGCGTTTCCGCGCGGCGGCGCAGGGCCAGGGGCCCGCCCGCGATGCCCCAGTGGCCGATGTCGCCGTTGGTGACGGCCACGCACTTGAACTTGTGCCCGGCCGCGGCCCACTTGGCGGCCACGCCGGCCGCATCGAGCTCGCAATCGTCGGGATGGGCGCCGAAGGCGATGATGCGCAGGACCGTCCCCGGCGGGAGCGGCGCGGGGGTGGCCCTGGGCGCCTGCGGCGCGGCGGCCGACGCAAACGTGAGGACGAGGACGGCGGCCAGAGCGGGCGCGAAGCGCCGCGCCCCGCGCAGGATGGGCTTGGTGGTCATGATCTCCTCTTGGCTGTGGGACGACGCGGCGGTGCCACCAGGGGCAGGCGCACCGGCCGTCCTCCCTTCCCGGCCGAGAGGTCCGCGGCCAGGCAGACCTCCATCGTCTTCTGGGCGTCGAAGACGCTCAGGTGCGTCTCGCGACGGTTCCGGACGGCCTCCACCAGCTCGTCCATCTCTCCCTGGAACGGATGGTGGCTCACGTCGGCGCTGTCCGGCATCAAGCAGTCGATCCGCACGGCCGGGCTTCCGCTGCCGTACTGCGCGTCGAGCAGCTTGACCTCCGGGAACGGGTTGGCGCGGCGCAGCTCGTCGGCGTCCAGAGCCTGGTCCTTGTGCCAGGTGACCAGGGTGTCGCGGACGGTCGCCTTGTCGCCCATGAGCTCGACGCCGAAGGTGTAGGGCAGCATGAAGTCGGTCGAGCTCGTGACGTGGCCGATGGCGCCCTTCTGGAGCTTCATGTTCGCGGCGATGGTGGTCGGCCACTCGTAGCCCTCGGTGAAGCGCGTGTGCAGCGCGCTCACCTCCACCGGTTCCAGCCCCGAGCACCAGCGCAGCGCGTCCACGGCATGACAGCCCGCGGCCAGGAGGTGGCTGCCGCCGCTCGACTTCTTCCGCACCCAGTCCCACCCGGCATACCAGTCCGTCACGCGCGAGAGGTACTGCACGCGCGCGAAGCGGATGCGGCCCAGGCGTCCGGATTCGCGCAGCCAGTGTACGAAGCGCAGGTACGGGTTGTAGTGGAGCTCGAAGGACACGATGGTGCGGACCTTCGCCCGGCGCACGGCATCGCGGATGCGGGCCAGATCGCGGGTGTCGAGGCCGGTCGGCTTCTCGAGGACGAAGTGCTTGCCCGCGCGCGCGGCCGCCACCGCCTGGGCGGCGTGGAGGTGGTTGGGGGTGGTGATGGAGACGATGTCCACCTCGTCCGACTCGAGGAGGTCCTCGTAGCGCGCGGTGAACCGCGCGCCCGGCACGGCCACGCCGTAGCGGGACAGCTTCTCGCGGACCCGCCC
>DASTLK010000245.1:0-5596 GCA_035715025.1 Vicinamibacteria bacterium | reverse complement strand
ATTTCTCGGCGAGCGAGCCGGCCCTGGCCCTGGTGGCGACGGCGGAGCCGATCACCGTGGACCCGGCGATCGTCGAACGCGCGCTGCGCGTGGCCACCGCCGATCCCGCGAACGCGCACATCGCCTCGCCCGACGGCGTCTGGCTGTACTTCGCCGGCGTCCTCGAGCCCGCGGACCTGGGCACCGGCGACGCGCGCGTCAACCGTGACGATCAACCCTGGCTCGAGCTGCTCGGGCCGTGGAACGGGGGCGCCGCGCAAGAGAGGTGCACGGGACGGCGCCTGCAGGCGTGGCTCGCCGATCTGCGGCGCCGCTCGGAGCCTCGCACGCTTGCCCTCGGGGCGCGCGAGCGGCGCGCGATGGAGGCCGGCGATTGGCTCTTCGAGCTCTCGCTCGCGCTCGCCGAGCGTAACGACAGGGCCGCGCAGTCGGCGCAGGACCGCGTGCGCGCGCTCCTGCCCGAGTCGACCTTCCGCGCCCTGTTCCCCTAGAACAGCCGCGAGTACCCGACGATCAGCAGGTAATCGGCGAAGGCGGCATCACCGTGCCCGCCGTTGATCTTGTCCGCGTAGCTGCGCGTCCGGTTGCGATAGACCGCGACGGGCACCCCGACCGTGAGGGCCGAGTGTCCGCGCCGGAAGGTGAGGCCCGGCTCGACCGAGATCGCGTACCCCGGCCGCCGGAAGCCCTTGTCGCCGCCGATGAGATCGCTGGAAGGGACGCCCTCGAGGCGGCCGCCCAGGCTTGCCGTCACCCAGCGCAGGCTCGTGGCCACCCCGATGCGGGCCAGGTACTGGTCCGCGATCGAGATGTAACGCGTGTTGGGGTCGTTGCCCCCGCGGTCGGTGTGGCTCTGCTCCTGCGGATTGAAGAGGTAGCTGCCGGAGGCATAGCCCACCGCGCGTCCTCCGAACCGCCGGAAACCCGTGCCCTCGAGCACGAATCCCCACCCGCCGTCGCCGGGCTGGATCGACTGGTCCACGGGGACGACGCTGGTCACGATGCGCCCGCCCGTGAACGCGCGACGGACGTCCGTGTGGTCGGAATCGCCGGTCGGGGCCTTGAGGCCGAGGCCCAGCGAGAAGTTCCCGTTCTTGCAGGAGTCAGGGTTCTTCATCCAGCGCCGCGCCATGAAGGAGCTGTCGCTGATGGCGTTGGAATGCGTGACCGAACGGTCGAAGACCACGCGGTTCTGGTCCCGGATGGGGTTCGAGCGCGAGGCGATGAAGTACGGCAGGCTCAGGCTGAGGCTGGTGCGCTGGGTCCAGTTGTACCGGACACCGAGATCGAGGAGGTGCACGCGGTTGACGACCTGACTCGAATCGGCGTCACGGTCGGCCTGGTATTCGGAGCCGACGTAATGGCGATCGGACTTCTGCCAGCGATAGCCGGTCGAGACCTGCCAGCTTCCGGGGCGGGGATAAGGGCTGCCTTCCGTGCCAGTCACGGGCACGTCCATCCGCGCGGCCACTCAACCCTGTGCGAACGACTCCTGCGGGGCGAGCAGCGTGAGCGACAGCGCCGCCGCGACGACCGTGAGCGTGCCCCGAAGCCAAGTAGGGATGGTCATGCCGGCGCCCCATAGCAATACGGAGGCCGGGGCACGGCGACGATCGGGACGCACGGCGTAAAGCTCGCCATCAGAACGGGATGGGTGGAGGCCATGCGCCTCCACCAAGTCGCGGAATCGAAGCCGAGTGAGCCATAGGGATTACGCGTTACGCCTGATCCCTACGCGTCCACCGCTACGGCTCCACGAACACGCGCAGCGTCCGCGGGCGGACGTACAGGCGCTCGCCGCTCCGCGGCTGCATCTCCTCGTGATGCTGGCGGGTCACGTCCACCTGGAGGAGGTGGCCGTCATCGTCGACGAGCTCGAGCTTCACCACCGCGCCCGCGGCATGGACGTGGCGGACGGTGGCCCAGAGGCCGCCGTCGGCATCGGCCGCGCGGCCGACCTCGAGCTCGTGCGGCCGTGCGTAACCGGCCGCGGGCAGCGACTGCTCGCCGGGATGCTCGGGATAGTCCATCGCGATGGGGCCCAGCAGCGCCCTCCCGCTCTCCACGCGCCCGTGGAAGATGTTGACGTGGCCGAGGAAGTTCATCACGAAGGGCGTGGCCGGGTGATCGAAGACCTCCTGCGGCGTGCCGATCTGCTCCACGCGCCCCTGGTTCATGACCACCACGCGGTCGGCCACCTCCAGCGCCTCTTCCTGGTCGTGGGTCACGAACACGCTGGTGACCTTGATGGTGTCGTGGAGGCGGCGCAGCCAGCGGCGCAGCTCCTGGCGGACCTTGGCGTCGAGGGAGCCGAAGGGCTCGTCGAGGAGCAGCACGCGCGGCTCCACGGCGAGGGCGCGGGCCAGGGCGACGCGCTGGCGCTGTCCGCCGGACAGGGCGGCGGGCAGGCGGTCGGACAGCCAGTCGAGCTGAACGAGCTTGAGGAGCTCCATGACCTTGGACCGGATCTCCGCTTCCGCCGGACGCGCGCGGCGCGGGCGCACGCGCAGGCCAAAGGCCACGTTCTCGAAGACGGTCAGGTGGCGGAAGAGCGCGTAGTGCTGGAAGACGAAGCCGACGCCGCGCTCCTGCGCCTCGCGCACCGTCGCATCTTCGCCCTCGAAGAAGACCTGGCCGCGGTCGGCGTGCTCGAGTCCGGCGATGACGCGGAGGAGGCTCGTCTTGCCGGAACCGGAGGGACCGAGCAGGGCCACCAGCTCGCCCGTGGGCACGGTCACGCTCACGTCGCTCACGGCCACGAAGGACCCGAAGGTCTTGGTGACGCCTCTGACCTCAATCGACACGGCGGGCCTCCGCGGGCAGCCTCGACTCGAGCCCCGTCTTGACGATCAGGGTCACGATGGCGAGCAGGGTGAGGACCGAGGCCACGGCAAAGGAGCCGGGCAGGTTGTATTCCTGGAACAGCTTCTCCACGCGCAGGGGCATGGTGTCCGTCTGGCCGGCGATGTGGCCGGAGACGACGTAAACGGCGCCGAACTCACCCATCGCGCGCGCGTTGCAAAGGATGATCCCGTACGCCAGTCCCCACTTGATGTTGGGCACGGTCACGCGCCAGAACATCTGCCATCCGCTGGCGCCCAGGCTGATGGCCGCCGTCTCCTCGTCGGCGCCGACCGCCTCCATGACCGGGATCAGCTCGCGGGCCACGAAAGGGAACGTCACGAAGGCGGTGGCGAGCACGAGGCCGGGAGTGGCGAAGATGATCTTGAGGCTCGCGTCACGCGGCCACACCTCGAAGTAGATCTGGGCGGCCAGGAGCAACGCAAGCGCGGCCGCCCCTCCGAAGAGGGCCAGGCGGTTTCGGTGCGCTCCGCGCGGGCGGAAGAGGAAGACGGCGCCGACGAAGAGCCCGGAGCCCACGAGCGACGTGAGGTACGGCATCACGGCATACCCGTCGCGCCGCAGGAACGGCCCCAAGTAGCCCTGTAGACCGAAGATCAGCACCAGCATCAGCCCCGCGACGACCGGGGACACCGAGAACGGGAGGTCGATGAGGGCGGTGAGCACGGTGCGGCCAGGGAACCGGAAGCGGGCGATGGCCCAGGCGGCGGCGATGCCGAAGACGACGTTCGCCACCAGGGCCAGGGGCACGACGGTGAGGGTGAGGAGGATCGAATGGCGGGTGTCGGGATCCCCGACCAGATTGTCCCAGTAGACGCGCACGCCTTCGGAGAACGCACCCGCGAAGACGTGGACCACCGGGATCACTATGAGCACGCCGACCACGAGCGCCGCGGACGAGATGAGGCTCCAGCGCACCCACGCCGGATCGCGCTGCGCTTGCCGCAGGCGGCGGATGCCGACGGGGAGAGGAGGGAGAGCGGCCGCCGTCTCAGGCATGCGCGGCCTCGCCCTTGCTCCAGCGCTCCAAGAGGTTGATCAGCAGCAGCATCACGAACGAGATGGCCAGGAGGACGACCGCGATGGCGGTGGCTTCGCCGTAGGCGAACTCCTGGAGGCGCGCCACGATGAGCACGGGCGCGATCTCCGTCTTGTACGGCATGTTTCCGGAGACGAACACGACCGACCCGTACTCTCCGAGCGACCGCGCGAAGGCGAGCGCGAACCCGGTCAGGAGCGCGGGATACAGGGGTGGGAGGATCACGCGGCGGAACGACTGCCAGCGCGTCGCTCCCAGCGAGGCCGCCGCCTCTTCCGCTTCCGGATCGAGGTCCTCCAGCACGGGCTGGACGGTGCGGACCACGAACGGCAGTCCGATGAAGACGAGCACGAGCACGATGGCCAGGCGGCTGTAGGCCGCCTGGATGCCGAGGGGGACCAGGTATCGACCGAGCCACCCCTTCTTGACGTAGAGGCTCGCATACACGAGGCCGCCCACCGCGGTGGGCAGCGCGAGCGGAAGATCGATCAGCGAATCCATGAGCCTCCGTCCCGGGAAGCGGTAGCGCACGAGCACCCAGGCCACGAGGAGGCCGAGCAGCACGTTGACCGCCGCCGCCACCAGCGAAGTACCGAACGTAAGCAGGTACGCCGCCCGCGTCCTCTCCGTCCACACCGCGGCCCAGAACTGATCGAAGGTCAACGTCGCCGCCTTGGAGACGCAGGCCACGATGGGAAGCAGGACGAGAAGGGTGAGATAGAAGACGGTGTAGCCGAGGGACAACGAGAACCCCGGCAGCACCCTGCGCTTCACGAAGGCCATCCGCGCACGCTCCTCTCCGATCCCGTCTCGGTTCCCGTTCCCGTCCGTTTAGCGATGACTGGGCCTGTAGATCTTGTCGAACACCCCGCCCTCGGCGATGAACTGCTTGTGGGCGTCCGGGAAGTCCAGCGCGATCTCCTTGATCGAGAAGAGGCGCAGGCTGGGGAAGGCCCCCGCGTGCCGCTTGAGCACGGCCTCGTTGGCCGGCCGGTAGTAGTGCTTGGCGATGATCTCCTGGCCCGCATCGGTGTAGAGGTACTTGAGGTAGGCCTCCGCGACCGCGCGCGTCTTCTTGCGGTCCACATTCGCGTCCACGACGGCGACGTGCGGCTCGGCACGGATGCTGATGGGCGGATAGACGATGTCGAGGTCGCCTTTGGCCTCTTCGACCTCCAGACGGGCCTCGTTCTCCCAGGCCAGGTGGACGTCGCCGATCCCCCGCTGCACGAAGGTGACGGCCGAGCCCCGCGCCCCGGAGTCGAGCACGGGCACCTGTTTGTAGAGCTTGGTCACGTACTCGACGGCCTGGGCGCGCGAGCCGCCGCGCAGCACCACCGAGCCCCAGGCGCTGAAGAAGCTCAGGTACCCGTTGCCGGAGGTCTTGGGGTTGGGAGTGATGATCTCGACGCCTGGCTTGACCAGGTCCGCCCAGTCCTTGATGCCCTTCGGGTTTCCCTTGCGGACGACGAAGACGATGGTGGACGTGTAGGGCAGCGAGTTGCCGGGCAGTCGCTTGGCCCAGTCACCCGTGATGAGTCCGCGCTGGGCGATGGCGTCCGTATCGATGTAGGAGGCGAGGGTCACGACGTCCGCCTCCAGGCCGTCGATGACGGCGCGGGCCTGCGAGCTCGAGCCCCCGTGGGACTGCTTGATGGAGACCGCGACGCCCTTCTCTTTCTGGTACTGGGCGAT
>DASTLK010000244.1:0-2386 GCA_035715025.1 Vicinamibacteria bacterium | reverse complement strand
CCGCGGCGTGGCGGTGGCGGTGGTGTGCGCGGGGCCGTTCTCGGCCCTGGGCGGGGCGCCCGCGCGGGCCGCGCTGGAGGAGGGCACGCACTACGTCGACATCGCGGACGACCGCGCGTACATCCGCGGCCTGCACGATCTCGACGCCGAGTTCAGGCGGGCACGGCTCTGCGCGGCCTACGGGTGCTCGAGCCTGCCCGCGGTGTCGTCCGCGCTGGCCCTGTCCGTCGTGGGTGCGGGGGACCGGCCGCAGCGCGCGCGGGTCACGCTGTACATCGGCAGCGCGAACCCCAAGGGTGAGGCGTCCGTGCGCGCGATGGTCGAGCGCCTGGGACGGGACGTGCGCACCGCGGACGGCGCGCAGCGCGGCTTCGGCGATCCGCGGACCATCCCCCTGCCGCCTCCCTTCGGGCCGCGCACCGCCTACACGTTCGACGGGCCCGAGCACGACCTGTTCCCGCTGCTCCTCGGAGTGTCCGCGGTGGACGTGAGAGTCGGGTTCGAGCTCCCGCTCGCGAATGCGGGCTTCGCGCTGCTCGCGCGGACGGGCGCGCATTGGGGACGCCGGACGGCGGCCCTTCTGGCCCGCCTGGCCACGCTCGCTCCGGCGATCGGTACCTCCGGGGGCGTGGTGCTCGTCGAGCTCGAGTGGAGCGATGGACGGCACGCCTCGCGCGCGCTCGTCGCCGACGAGGGAGGCCAGCGGATGGCCGCGCTTCCGTGCGCGCTGATCGCACATGCGCTGGCCGCCGGCCCGCCGCCCGTGGTCGGGGTGCGCCCGCCCACCGACGTGGTCGCACCATCCGCCCTCCTGGCCGCACTGGAGGCCGAGGGACTGCGCATCGTGGAGACGGCCGCTACCACCCGGGCGGGGCCGGCAGTTAGGATCGATCGATGATCGAGACGGTCTTCCTCGACGCCGGCGGCGTGCTCGTCAACCCGAACTGGGACCGCGTGGCGGCCGCGCTCGCCCGCCACGGCGTCGCCATCTCCGCGGCCGCCCTGCAAGCGGCGGAGCCGCACGCCAAGAAGCAGCTCGACACGGGCAAGGCCATCCAGGCGACCAACGACGACACACGCGGCTGGCTCTACTTCAACCTCGTGCTGCAGCGCGCCGGGATCGCGCTGTCACCGGCCACGGAAGCGGCCCTGCGCGAGCTGGCCCAGTACCACGCCCAGTTCAACCTCTGGGAGAGCGTGCCCCGCGAGGTGCCGGACGCCCTCGACCGCCTGCGCGGGGCCGGCCATCGCCTCGTCGTCGTCTCCAACGCGAACGGCACCCTGCGGAAGCACTTCGCCCGTCTGGATCTGGCCCGCCACTTCGACGTGTTGATCGACTCCTGCGACGAGGGCGTCGAGAAGCCGGATCCGCGCATCTTCCAGCTCGCGCTCGAGCGCTCGGGCGCGCGCGCGGAGACGACGCTGCACGCCGGGGACTTCTACCACGTGGACGTCGTGGGCGCGCGTGCGGCCGGCCTCCAGGCCTGGCTCATCGACGCCGCCGGTCTCTACGCGGACCACGACGTGACCCGCGTCCCTTCGCTGGCCGCGCTGGCCGACCGCCTCCTCGCCGCCTGAGCGCGGCGGCCCCGCCGAGGGTCGCGTGTCGCCGCTCACACCGGGCTTTGACGCGAGCGATCGCCTCCCCTAAGTTCGAAAGAGGCTTGATCGCCCCGCATCACAACGACTGGAGGCTCTTCATGACCACGTCTTCGAGACTCGCTCTGGCCGCCGCGATCCTGGTCGCACTGCCCGCCGCCGCCCAGGCCGACCCCATGTTCGGCGTGCGCCTGGGGTACTACACGAAGGTGGGAGACCCCTTCATCGGGGCCGAGCTGCTCTTCCGGATCGTCCCCGACCTCTACTTCAACCCGAACGTGGAAGCCGTCCTCGTCGACAACGGCCGGTACCTCACCCTCAACGGCGACTTTCACTACGACTTTCCCGCGGGCCGCCGCACGTTCCTGTGGGTGGGGGCCGGCCTCGCCGCCATCAACACCAATCCGGAGGGACCCGCCGAAGGCCACACCGACCTCGGGCTCAACCTGCTGGCCGGAATCGGCGCGCGGCGCGGCCACGTGATCCCGTACGCACAGGCCAAGGCGATCCTGAAGAGCGACTCCGAGTTCGTCGTCGCGGTCGGGCTTCGGTTCTAGGGCGCGGTTCGGAGGCCGCGCGGGGACGGCTCCCGCTACAATTGGGGATCATCGGAGGGAGCCTCATGCATCGCCGCCATTTTCTCCGCTCGGCGGGGATGGTGACCGCGGGCCTGGCCTGGCCGGGCCTGCGGTCCTCGGTCGCCGAGACGTCCCCGTCGACCCCCTGGCGTACGTTCGAGACGGTCACCCGCGCCGAAGTGCTCGACCCGTCCGGCCTCACGCGGGTG
>DASTLK010000243.1:0-2720 GCA_035715025.1 Vicinamibacteria bacterium | reverse complement strand
CGATCCCCTTCCGCCGGGCGACGATGTAGCTGAAGGGAATCGAGCCCAGCAGGTACGCGACGACGAGCGCGACCGCAGTGACGGGGCCGTGGCCCATGATGATCGCGGAGTCTAACCCAGCGGCGCCGGGGCGCCCCCCAGCGGAAACACCGCGAGCGGCGTGTACACGGATCCGGAAGGGCGAAGATCGCTGCGGTACAGGACGAGCTCGCCGACAGGGGCCGACCCGAGGTCCACATCGGGCAGCGGGGGACGCCGCGCCCGCTCACCCCAGCGGCCGAGGGTCAGGTGGGGATGGAAGGCGCGCGTCTCGGGCGTGAACCCGGCGGCCACCGCCGCCCTTTCGCAGGCGGCCTGAAGCGCGGCCGCGGCGCGAGGCACGCCGAGCCCGAGCCAGAGGACGCGGGGACGGCCGCGCTCCGGGAACGTGCCGAGGCCGCGGACCGCCACGTCCAGGGGCGGGCAGGCGGCGGCGGCGGCGCGAAGCGGCGCTTCCAGGGCCGCGATGGTGTCCGCCCGCGTCCAGCCGAGGAACCGCAGCGTGACGTGCGCGCCTTCGTCGCGCACGAAGCGCATGTCGGAGAGCGAGGGCGTCAAGCGCCGGATGGTTTCGGCCACGGCGCGGCGCAGGGTGTCCGGCAGGGGGAGAGCGACGAAGGCGCGGATGGCCTTCTCCCGCGGAGGCGAGTCCGCAGTCAAAGCGGCGAGAGGCCGAGGAGCCCTCGCCGGATCATCTCCATCGCCGACTGCGTGGCCTGGAAGCGCACGCGGTCGCGCTCGCTGGGGAAATGCACGCGCCGCACGCGCTCGCCCGCGGCCCCGCTGAGCGCGATGAAGACGAGGCCGACCGGCTTGTCGGGGGTGCCGCCCCCCGGCCCGGCGATGCCGGTGATGGCCACGCCGATGTCCGCCCGCGCCCGCTCCCGGGCCGCGGACGCCATCGCGCGCGCGGCCTCTTCTGAGAC
This sequence comes from Vicinamibacteria bacterium, assembly GCA_035715025.1. Taxonomy (GTDB): domain Bacteria; phylum Acidobacteriota; class Vicinamibacteria; order Fen-336; family Fen-336; genus AA29. The sequence goes on along the minus strand of DASTLK010000243.1, from coordinate 1,755 downwards.
GGCCCCGTGGCGGTCGAGGAGCGCGGGGTCGATCCCGAGGTCCTCCGCCTTCGCGCGATTGGCGTAGGTCACCCATGCGCGATCGAAGTAGGCGCTCGCTCCCGCACGCTCGGTCATCCGCGCGCTGAGCAGGCCGCCCGTGCAGGACTCGGCGATGGCGAGCGTGAGCCGGCGCTCCTTGAGCATCGCCCCCACCACCTCGGGCAGCTCGCGGCCGTCCTCGCTGTAGATGCGCCCGGCCAGGAGCTCACGAATCCGCGACGCCAGCTCTTCGATGCGCGCCTCCGCGTCCTCGGCCGAGGCGGCTTCCGCGGTCAGGTGGAGCTCGACCTGTCCCGGCCCGCCCAGGATCGTGGTGCGCGGGTTCGTGAAGGTCTTGTAGACCGGGGCCACCACCTGCTCGACGTCGCTCTCCCCCATGGCCGCGATCTTCAGGATGCGCGTGCGCAGCGCGCGTCCTCCGGCCCGCTGCCGGAGGACGGGAAGAACCTGCTCCTCGAACATGGGCGCCATCTCGTGGGGCGGTCCGGGAAGGAGCACGAGCAGGCGCCCGTCCGCTTCGACGCGCTGGCCGGGCGCGGTCCCCCGCGGGTTGCGCAGGACCACCGCGCCCTCGATGACGTCCGCCTGCTTTTCGTTGACCGGCGCCATCACGCGCCCGAAGCGCGCGAAGCGGGCCTTCAGCTCCTCGATGAGCGCGGGGTCGCGATGGAGGGGCCGACCGAGCGCGGCCGCGGCCGCCTCGCGTGTCAGGTCGTCCTCGGTGGGACCGAGGCCACCGGTCGCGATCACGATCTCGGCGCGAGCGAGCGCGCCGCGGAAGGCGGACTGGAGGAGGCCGGCATCGTCGGCCACGGTCACGCGGGCGCCGGTGTCGATCCCCACTTCGAGGAGCTTGGCGGTGAGGTACAGAGCGTTCGTGTCCGAGCGCAGCGGCGTGAGCAGCTCGCTGCCCACGGCGAGAATCTCCGCTCTCATTATCGACCCCCCCTCCCTATCCCTCCCCCACATAAGGGGGGAGGGAAAGTGCCGTGGTGAGATCGGTAGCTGCTCATAGTCCAAGGGCCAGGCGCCCGGCGCGCAGGAGCAGGTTCGCGTAGATGCCGGCCATGAGGTCGTCCGTCATGATGCCCCATCCTCCGGGCAGCGATTCGAATTGGCGGGCCGGATACGGCTTGAAGACGTCCATGATCCGGAAGAGCACGAAGCCTGCGATCGCGGTGGCGGGGTTGAAGGGCAGGAACAGGAGCGAGGTCCACATCCCGACCACCTCGTCGACGACCACGATCCCCGGGTCCTCGATGCCGAGGCCACGGGCCACGCGCGTGGAGGCGACGACCCCGACCACGAAGAGGATGGCCACGGCCGCGACCTGGATGACCGCGGGCTGGGTGTGAAGCGGCCAGAAGAGGAGCAGTCCGACCGCGGATCCGGCGGTCCCGGGGGCGATCGGCGCGTAGCCGGATCCGAGGCCCGTGGCCACCACGATGGAGAGCAGGTCCGCACGCCGCGGCGCGCCCGGGTCGGGCGCGCGACCTTCAGACATCCGGCGATTCTAGTCCGGGTGGCGCAGCCAATCAGCCCGCTGGTGGCCGCAGTGCAGCCAATCAGCCCGCTGGTGGCCGCAGTGCAGCCAATCAGCCCGCTGGTGGCCGCAGCGCAGCCAATCAGCCCGCGGTGGCCGCAGTCCTATCCCTTCACGACGCGCGTCTTGACCACGCGGTCGTGAAGGGCGCGCCGCGCGGGATCGAGCAG
>DASTLK010000242.1:0-12275 GCA_035715025.1 Vicinamibacteria bacterium | reverse complement strand
TGCAGGCCGATGTCGGTCTGCAGGTAGTGATCCACGCGACCGCCCGCCGGCGTGCGCCACTCGTCGCCCAGCGCGTGCACGAGGCCAAGGCTGGCCCGCACGGTGCGTCCCGGCCGGGTCAGGGCGAGGGCGAGGTGGCCGACCCTGGGCAGCTCCGATGCCCAGTCGGGCACGGCGAGACCGGTGAGCGGTGCCCGCAGGACGACGACGTCGGTCGTGGCATCGCGCCCCACGACGTTCGCCCGGGCCGTGCTGCCGTCCGGCAGTCCCACCGCGATGTCCTCGTCCCATTCGAGGTTGTGATGCGCGGCCACGATCACGCCGTCGGCCGACCAGGCGATCCCGCTCGAAGGCCCGCGCCGGCGCCCTTCGATGCGCACGACCGCTCGGCCCGCTTTCTCGACCGCCGCCGCCGTTTCCGCCGACAGGTCCATCCCGATTGCGCTCATGCGTGCTCCTCCCGTGCTTCGTTCGATCCGAGGTCCACGGTAGAGGACTCGCGCGGGGCGCACATCCACCGAATGGTCAGCGGTCACCTGCCCGAACGGGCAGGTGAGCTGCGAGCCGGTCACCGATCAAAACAGTCCTGGGCAGATGGCCAGCAAGACAATGTCGGCTGGAGAACGCGACTCACTCGATTAACAGATAGAGGCTGTGCCCAGCTCGGTTGTCAGCTTCTAATCGTCGACCCGCCGAATCCACGGACGCCCGCCCAATTCAGCCTTCTCTACAGCAGCAGCAGGCCCAGCCGGACGCCCTGCGCCACCGCCTCCGCCCGCGTCTGCGCGCCCAGCTTGCCCAGGATCGCGTTGACGTGGAACTTGGCCGTGTGCTCGCTGATGGCGAGGCGCGACGCGATGGCTCGATTGGACAGCCCCTGGCCGATGAGGTGCAGGACCTCGAGCTCGCGCGGGGTGAGGGACTCGACCAGGGGCTCGGCCGCCGATCGCGTCCGCAGCGCGCCCGCCGACAGACGCGCGTCCACCACGAGCAACCCGAGGGCGACCGCCTGCAGGGCCGCGACCAGGCGCGGGCGGTCCGTCTCCCGCGCGAGGACGCCACGGGCGCCGGCGCCCAGAAGATCGGGCGCTCGGCTCTCGCCGCCGGTCAGGACGACGAGGGCGGGCCCGCGCCCTTCCGCGACGTCATGGAGCGTTTCCAGGTCCGCGGGGGTCTCGACGCCGGTGTCCCAGAGGACGACGTCCGCGTCCGCCGCGCGCAGGAGGGTGGCCGCTTCGTCGGGCGAGGCCTGCCCCGCGACGGCGACGTCGTCGCCGGCGGCGAGGAGGGCGACCAGCCCGCTGCGGGCCAGCGGATCCTCGCCGACGACGAGCACGCGAAGCGGCACCGCCATGCCGCGAGCATACGACAGCGTGCCGGGATTACTTCTTCCGGCCGCCCGCCGCCCGCGCCCGCGGGGCCGAGACACGAGCCGGGGACGCGGCCGTACGCGCGGGCATGGTCCGCACGGTCGCCGGTCCCCGCCGCGGCGCGCTCTTGCCGCCCGCGCGCCCACGCGTGCCGAGGCTCGCCTTGAGCGCTTCCATGAGGTCGATGACGGGAGCCGGAGGCCGCTCCGAGGGCGTGGCCGCCGTGATGTCCTTGCCCTTGAGCTTTTGCGCGATCAGCTTCTCGACGCGCTGGCGCACCTCGTCCTCGTACTTCTCGGGATGGAAGGTGTCGCTGCTGATCTGCTCGATGAGCTGCCGCGCCAGCTTCACTTCCGCCTCCGCGTTGCGCCGCGACTCCACCGGCACCTCGCCCAGATCGCGGACCTCGTCCGAGTGGTAGAGCTGTTGCATGAAGAGGCGGTCGCCGGTGGAGCGGATGAGCACGAGATAGCTCTTGCCCCGCGCCGCGTACTTGGCCAGCGCGATCTCGTCGGCGGTGGCCATGGCCTGCGCGAGCAGCGCGTAGCCCTTCTCGCCGCCCTTGTCCGGCCCGAGGTAGTAGGTCTTCTCGAAGTACACGGCGTCCACGGCGTCCTTGGGCAGGAACTCGGTGATCTCGAGGCCGTTGGTCGCCTTCTCGTCCAGGGCCTTGAGCTCTTCGTCCGTGAAGACGACGTACTGGCCCTTCTTGTACTCGAACCCCTTCACCATCTCCGCGCGCTCGACGATCTCCTCGTCCGCGGGACAGACGTACTGCTGCTTGAGGCGGACGTCGTCCTTGGCATGGAGGAGGTGGAAGGACAGTCCCGCGGACTGACGCACGGCGGGATAGATGCGGACGGGCACGGTGACCAGACCGAAGGAAATGGTGGCGGTGGCGATGGAGCGAGCGGCCATGTATCGAAGGTAACATCCGCCACGCGATCGCGGGCGGCGGCCGCTTACATCAGCTTGCCGAGCGGACCCAGGTCGAGGTTGAGCTCCTCGGGGCTCAGACCGAAGCGCGCGGCCAGGTCGGTCACCGTCTCCTCGAGGCGCATCAACGCGAGCCCCATGTCTTCGATCTGCTGGGGCTCGAGCGTCCCCGCCTCCATGCGGCGTATGGCCTGGCGCTCCATGAGCTTGCGCAGGAACTCCACCAGGGCCAGTACGAGGCGCACGACCGAGCGTTGCACGTCATCGGGATTGGCGTTCCATCGCGAGGGGCCGCCGCCGCCGGCGCGCGCGAGCTCGGCGCGCAGGCTCCTGAGCTCCCTCTTCGTCACGGGGCGGGTGCGCCCATTCTTCGAGCCCGAGGCCGTGGTCGAGCGCCGGCGTCCCCTCGCAGGCTTCCGGGGGACCGCCTTGGCCTTCAAGCGACCTCGTCGGGGGCGAAGGCGTAGGGTGGCCAGGGTCCGCTGCTCGTGACACGCACACCGGCGGCGCGGGCGGCGGACTCCACGGCCGATCGGTAACCCTCGAGCGAATCCCTCGCGACCAGGTGGTAGACGGAGGCGATGAGCGGCGCGCGGTCGTGCCGCTCCCTCCGTTCCCCCCGCACGAGCGGAGCCAGCGCGTCGAGGACGCGTCTCACCTCTGGGAGGGTCCGCGGGTCACCCAGGGAGGCGCGTCGCGCATCCAGATAACGGGTGCCAGGGCCTCCGCCGGCCGTGGGCGGCTCCGTGAGGGGCGCAGGCTCGGCCGGTGCCGAGGCGTCGAGACGCGAGAAGCGCAGCGTCATCTGCTCGCAGCCGCGCACGGCGCAGAGCCCATCGCGGAAGGCGGGGAGACGGGGACGCAGCGCCTCGCGGAGCTCCCGCTCGTCAAGGGCGACGGACCCGAAGCGCGCGGGAAGGAGCGCGGAGGAGGCCGCGGCCAGGCGACGGACGGCGGCGTCGTGCGCGCGGAGAGTTGCGGCGTCCAGCGCCGGCGGCGAGGTGACGTCGCCGATCGCGGCCAGGATGTCCGCGCAGGCGACCAGACGCATCGGCTCGCCCGCGAGGCCGGAGGGCAGCGCGCCCGCGGGGGCCTCCGCCAGCACGGCATACAGGTATACGGGACTCACCGCTTCGTCCCGGAGACCCAGATCCGATCGGCCGCACATAGGAGCGCGGAGAGGCGGAGGTAGACCAGATCGACGCCCGCGATGGACAACATGACGTCGCCGCTCACCACGACGCCCTTGTTGAGGACATGGTCGACGAGCTCGAGGAGCGTCTCGTCCGCTTCCGCGATCAGCGCCTGGCGCGACTCCTCGTTCATCGGGCGCTGGCCACGAAGTTGTAGGCCGGCCAGGGCCCGGTCAGCACGACGCGGTATCCCTGCGGGGCCAGGCGCTCCGCCTGCCGGCGCACGCTCTCTCGGAACGCGTTCACGCGCGTGGCCGGCACCAGGAAGGCGGCATCGAGCAGCAGGCGCAAGCCGGGCTCGGCCGCCGCCGGAGGACGGCGCTGCGTCTGGTCGGCGTGCCGGGCCACCGCCTCGAACACCTCGTCCGCGGCCGTGCGGCCCAGGTCGACGATGTCGCGGACCTCCTTGTGCTCTTGCCGCTTCCGGGTCAGGAACCCGGCGCCGGCGCCGAGCCCCTCCGTGGCCTGCTGCGCCCGCTCGCGCGCCCGCGTGCGCGCCACGCCTTCGTCCACGCTCACGCGCACGCCCCACTCCTGCCGCCCCTCGATGCGGCGCAGCACGGCCCGCAACCGCGTGCGCGAGCGGCCCAACTCGGCCGCGGCGCGCGCGTCGTTGGAGAACATCGTGAAGAGCTTCATCGGGATCGCGGCGCCGAGCCGCGAGACGTGCTCGACCACGTGCTCGTGGGCGACCGCGCAGGCGGACACCCACTCGAGGTCCTTCAAGCGCTTCTCGATGGCGGCCGGGCTGTATCGGGGCAGGGGCGCGTCCGCGACCGCGACCCAGAGTCCGTCGCCGACGGCCACCCATCGCAGGGCCCCCACCTCCGGCGGCCCGCTCGGGGCGTCGGACACGGCCGGCTCATGGGCGCTGGCCACGACGGCATACAGATAGGTCACAGCGCCGACGTGACGCTTCCGCGGCGCGGGCCGACGGCTCCGAGGCTTCACGGGCGCCCGGCCGGATCGAAGCGGCGCCAGGTGCGGCCCCAGTCCCGCAGCGCGCGGACCCCGCGTGGCTCGGGAGCGGTCATGGGAGCAAGAATCATCGGACGCCCGGCGCGTGTCAAGAAGCGCCGGGCCAGGGCGCGCACGTGCTTCTCTTCGCGAGCGGCGGCCCGGCGGCAGCGCGCGCAGCCGGGCGGGGTGATCGCATTCACGAGCAGCCCGGCCACCGGGATGCCCATCGCATCCAGCTCATCGAGCAGGCGCGCCGTCTCGCGCCGAGGCAGGTCGGCGGGACGCGCGACGGCGACGAAAGCCGTGCGCGCGGGATCGCGGAGGAGCTCCTCCAGGGCCCGGAGCTGCTTCGACATGTCGACGAGCTCCTGGGCCAGCTGGCCCAGGCCGACGACCTGGCGGTACTTCAGCAGCACGGAAAGGAGGGCCTGTATCCATTCGCGTGCCGCATCGGGCAGGGCGAGCAGGCGCAAAGCGTGGCCGGTGGGCGCGGTGTCGAGGACCACCGTCGACGGTGCCCTCGAGTTGCCCTGCTGGGTGAGCGCCTCCGTGACCGCCGCCAGCGCGAACAGCTCGTCGATGCCCGGAGGCGCCAGCGCGATGAGGTCCTGCATGACCGCGCGGTCGAAGGCCGGATCCAGGTTCGAGCTGCCCCGCAAGGCGTCGAAGAGCTGGTCTACCGCGCCGCGATAGCGCGCGCGCGCGGCGGCCAGGGCGCGGTCCGCGTCCAGCTCGCGCGCGCGCAGGCGGGCCGATGCCCCCGGGACCGCCCGCTCGTCGTCGCCGAGGCGGACGGAGAGGGCATCGCCCAGCGAATGCGCCGGGTCCGCGGAGAGGACCAGCACACGGCCGCCAGACCCCTCCGCCAGGGCGAGGGCGGCCGTGACCGCGGCCGTGGTCTTTCCCACGCCCCCCTTTCCCCCGAAGACGAGGAGCCGGCGCGACGGCGGCATCAGGTCGGAGAGCCACCAGGGCTCGGCGAGCGCACGGGGCGAGCGCCGGGTGGCCACCGCCGGCACGCGCTTCCTTGCCGATCCCGCCGAAGGTGCCGGCCGCGGCCGGCCCGGCGGCCCGACCAGGGCCCGTGCGAACGTGCGGAGCGAGCCGACCCCTTCCGGCTCCTCGTCCCGGGCCGCGACCACCCGCATCGGGAGCGGGCCCAACGCGCGCGCCGTCTCGGCCAGGATGCGGGCCTCCGACCGGCGGCGGCCCTCGCACAAGGCGCACGGTCCCGGCGGTGCCGGCGTGACGCGATTCACCACGATCTCGCCCACGCCGATGCCCGACCTCTGTAGGCCGGCCAGGGCATCACGGCTCTCCTCCAGGGAAAGCGCTTCCGGCAGCATCACCCACGAGAACGTGGTCCGCTCGGCGTCGCGAAGGAGGGCGAGGATTTCGGAGGATTCCTGCTCGATCTCCGCGATGAGCGCGTCGGCGGAGTCGGCGCGGTACCGCCCCCCCAGGCTGCGCGAGAGAAAGCGGTGCTTGGCCTGCATGTCGTCCAGCACGGAAGCGATCTGGCGGAGGGTCTCCGGCATCTGCAACAGGCGCAGCGTGTGGCCGGTGGGCGCGGTGTCGACGACCACTTCGTCCAGGGGCGAGGCCCGCGCCAGGCGGGCCAGCTCGAGCAGCCCGATCAGCTCGTCCGTGCCGGGCAGGGAGAGGGAGAGGAAGCGCTCGACGTCTTCGCGATCGAGGTACGTCCCGCGGAGGGCGATGGTGGCCAGGGCGTCGCGTCTCTGGCCGAGCCAGCGCGCCAGGGCCGCGTCCGCATCGAGCTCGACCGCCCGCAGGGTCCCCCGCCGCACCGGCACCGGCCGGGGCCGCGGGCCCAGGCGGCACCCCAGCGCGTCTCCGAGGGAATGGGCGGGATCTGTCGAGACGACGAGCACGCGGCGGCCGGATTCGGCCAGGGCCACCGCCAGCGCGGCCGAGCACGTCGTCTTCCCGACGCCGCCCTTGCCCCCGAAGAAGCGATAGAGCGGACGCCGGGGAAGAGAGGCGGGCCGGCCCTCAGCGCCGGCGACGGTGGTCCGCGCCTTCGCTTTCGTGGGCCTCGCCCGCGCTCTCCTCGTGCTCCTCGCCCGTGAAGGTGGCTTCGACACCTGCGATCCTCATCTCGCCCGGAGGCGGCGCGGGGGCCCGGTTGCGCTCGCGGATGTCGCGGATGCGGGCCAGCAGGTCGGCCTCGGTCCGCGCGAACTCCCCTTCGGTGATCTCCCCGAGCTCCCGCCGCATCTGCGCGGCCAGGAGCTCTTCCCGCAGGACGGTGTCGTCGCTCAGCTCCTTGTCCACCGCCTGCACGACCTTGTCGAGCACGAAGCGGACGCCGCCCACGATGAGTGAGTCAATAAGAATCACCACCGGCGTGGGCTCCTCGTCAATTCAGGGGGGTCGTCACCACCAATGCACCCCCCTGCGCCTTCGCCTACCCCCCCACACGCTCGCTCGGGAGTGAATCCCTCGCTCGCTGCTTGGGGTTCGAGCCCAATCGAACGTGTCATTCACCTTCTCGCGCGCGTTCCAGCTTGAGGCGGATGTTGACGAAGTTGTAAGGGGGCCAGGGGCCCGTGTACTTGAACGTGAGCGACCCGTGCCGCGCGCCGATCTGCTTCACCTTGGAATCGAAGGCGGACTCCTTCTCGCGCGCCACCAGGAAGGCGGCGTTCATGATCATCTTGTCGCCGATCGGCTTGTTGGCGCGGGAGGCCACCGACACCGGGCGCAGCTCTTCGAAGATGTCCCGCACGTAGCGCTCGGAGCGCGCCTCCAGGGCGGCGTCCATCAAGCGGCCGTACTGCATGCGCGCGAAGTAGGTCGAGCCCTTCTGCGAGGAGATCTCGCCCTTGAGGCGCCGCACGTCCTCGTCCTCGTCTTCGATCTCGCGGATCATGACGTCCCGGTCCCAGAGCACCTTGAGGCCGAACTCGAGCTTGTCCTGCATCTTGTTGAGCACGTCGTTGAAGGCCTCGTAGGCCGCCCGCAGCAGCTCGACGATGTCGTCGCGGGTCTTGAAGACGGTGCCGAACGACATGGGGATGACGGTGTGGTTGCGCATGACCGTCTCGTTGACGCGCTCGTGGGCCAGCACGTTCTCGCGCGTGGCGTCGAAGACCTCGACCGGGGTGTCGGAGACGACCGCGGCCAGTTCCTTGTAGTTGACGGTGTGCACGTCGGCGGGCTCGGTGCCGATCCCGACGGGTCCGAACTTCAGGGGGTCGTCGGAGCGGATGATGCAGTAGACGTACTTGCCGCGGCTCTCCGCCGCCGTGGCCCGTGTCGCGTGCACGGCCGGGGCGCGAGCGGGCGCCTCCGCCGACCGCGCCGCCTTGCGCTCCGCGGGCACGGGACGCGTCGCTTTTGCCGTCGAACGGGCGCCGCGAGCGGCGGACGCCCGAGCGGCCGTCCCTGCCTTTGGCGCCTGCTTCCCGCGCTGGGTCTTGGCCACCGCCTTCTACCTCCCTCCGCGCGCGCCCGGCCTTACGGCCAGGACACGGCGAATCTCGGCCTCGAGATCGGCCGGAATGCACGGCTTGGTCACGAACGAGTCGCAGCCGGCGTTGCGCGCGCCCTCCTCGTGACCGGCGAGCGCGTGGCCGGTGAGGGCCACGACCGGGATCTGGCTGGTGAGCGGATCCTTCTTCAGGCGGCGCGTCGCTTCCCACCCGTCCAGCCGCGGCAGCGAGAGGTCCATGACGATGAGGTCCGGACGCAGGGCCGCCGCCTTGGTGAGCGCGTCGAGGCCGTCGACCGCCTCCGCCACGCGGTAGCCGTTGAAGCGAAGGAACTGCGTGTACATCTCGCGGTTGTCCTCGAAATCGTCCACCACGAGGATGAGCGGACCGGGATCGCCGCGGGGAGGCCCTCCACGCGCGGCCTTCTTGTCCGGCATCACCGCCTCCGCAGCCGCACGGGAAGGGTCAGGGTGAACGTGGATCCCTGGCCGACCGCGCTCTGCAACTCGACACGCCCTTCCATCATGCTGGCCAGGCGGCGGCAGATGGCGAGGCCGAGGCCCGCCCCTCCGTACTCGCGCGCCGGCGAGTTGTCGGCCTGGCGGAAGTCCTCGAAGACGCGCTCGTGGTCTTCGGTCTTGATTCCGATCCCGGTGTCCCGGACCGCGATCTCGACTTCCTTGACGGAAGGATCGTGGCGCGCGGCAATGGTGACGACCCCGCTGGGGGTGAACTTGATCGCATTGGTGACCAGGTTCAAGACGATCTGCTTCACCTTGGCACGGTCGCTGGCAATCGGACGCAGCTTCCGGGCCGTCTCCACCCGCACGGAGAGCTTCGAGCGCTGGATGAGCGGCTCCAGCTCCGCCAGCACCTCCTGGACGAGGGCGGGGATGGGAAAGCTGCTCACGTGCAGCGGCATCTTCCCGGCCTCGATGCGCGAGATGTCGAGGATGTCGTTGATGATGGCGAGCAGGTGGCGCGCGTTGCTGTCCACGCGGCTGAGGTTCCTCTCCTGCTGCGCGCCCAGCTCGCCGGAGACGCCCTGCAGGAGAAGGCTCGTGTAGCCGAGGATCGCGTTGAGGGGCGTGCGGAACTCGTGCGACATGTTGGCCAGGAACTGCGACTTGGCCGCGGAGGCCTGCTCCAGCTCGATGCGCTGGCGGCGGAGCAGCTCGTTCTGTCCGACCAGCTCCGAGGTGGCCTGTCTGACGCGCTCCTCGAGGAGGGCGGAGGCCCTCTTGAGCTCCTCGTAGAGCCGCGCCCTCTCGATCTCCTCCGTGCGGTCGTGGAGGACGGTGACGATCGCCGTCACCTCTCCGTGCTCGGAGAAGATCTTCCCCGAGATGGCTTCCACGGGCAGGGGGAGGCCCGTCTCCGGGTCGACGAGGCCGATCTCCCCGCGCCTGCGCTCGCCCTCGGTGGCGAAGAGGAGGTTCGACACGAACGCGGAGAAGTGCGCGTCGTTGGCCTGGACCCGGACCCCGTGCTCGGGGACGAGGCTCCCTCGGACCGAGAAGAGCCGCTCCGCGGGCGCGTTCATCATGACCAGCGCGCCCGCGGGGTCGGTCACGAGGATGGGATCGGCCACGGAGTCGATGATGAGGTCGAGTCGGTCGCGCTCGGCGCGGACGTCCGCCTCCGCGATACGGAGCCGGCGGTAGTTCTCCTCGATCTCCTCGCTGGCCCGGCGGAGGTCGCTGATATTGCGCAGGATGGACACCAGGGCGGTGCCCTCGCGGGTGTCGGGGGCCGCCGTGCTGAGCAGCTCGAACAAGAGGTCGGAGCCCTCGACGGGATCGACGAGGAGCAGCTCGCGCCGGCCGCCCTCCTGGATCGCGGTCTGGGCCAGGGCGGAGGAGAAGAGCATGTTGTTGAGGGCGACCGCGCGGCGCCGCCCCTCGCTCTCGCCTTCGCCCGCGACGAGCAGCGCCTTGGCGCGCGCGTTGGCGATGAGCACGCGTCCCTCGGGATCCGTGAGCAGGATGGGGTCCGGCACCGCGTCGAGCAACGTACGCTCACGCCGGATGCGGCGGTCCGCCTCCGTCAGGGAACGGTTCCGCCCGAGACGGACGAGGGGCGAGGCCAGGACGCTCCCCACCCATTCCACGAGCGCGGAGTTCGCTTGGGGCGGGCTCACGACGAGGAGCCCGCCCGGAACGTTCTCGCGGCCGACGCGCGCGTACATGGGCTGGGCCAGGATGGGCACGCGCCCCAGCGGAACGGCGGTCCGGCCGTCGCTCCGCTGTTCGGTGAAAGTGACGGCCTCGCGCCCGAATGCGGCCGCGACCAACGGGTGGGCGCGGTCCTCCAGGTCCACCGAGAAGTCCGGGGGCATCCCCGGACCGTGGCTGGCGATCAGGGACAGCCTCGTGTGCTCCACGTCCACGGCCAGGCAGGCGCCCGCGCGTGCGCCCGCGTACTCGGCCAGCCACTCCAGGGACCGCCGCGCGCACTCCTCGAGGTCGTCGCAGGTGAGGAGGAACTCGGCCAGGCCCAGGCGCGCCTCTGCCTGCACGACGGCGCTCCGCGCGAGCGCCGTGGCGGCCATGGGCGCGGGCCGGGCCAAGGGGCCCTACCCTCGCCGGCGAGCGGCGGCGGCGCGGGCGCGGCGGGGCTTCTTGCTGCCCTCGCTGGCGGCGAGTTGCCGGCGCAGGGCGGCGTTCTCGGCGAGCACGGTCTCCGAAGCGCGCACGGGCTCCAGGACGGCCGGCTTCGACACCGAACCCACCTGCCCCACAGCCTCCGAATACTTCAGGTAGGTGTCGATCGACGCCACCACGATGCGGGCTTCCACCGTGATCAGGTCGATGCCGACCAGCGACACCCGGACCCAGGCGTCGATGACGATGCCTTTGTCGAGCACGCGGTCGAGAACGTCGATGAGGCTGGTTCCGCCTACGGTGCGTTCAACGGGCATCGCTCATGCTCCTGTCAGCGCGGCGCACCGCGCCGGGCACGCTTCAGTCTCGTGGCCGCGGGAGTTGCGCCTCCTCCCGACAGCACTTCGATGCGCCGCTCCAGCGCCCGAATGTGGCGCCGGAGCTCCTGGTTCTCCGCGGTGGTTTTTCCGAGATGGGCTCCCGAGAAATGCGGGTCGGTCCGCCACCAATCCATCCCGATCTCCTGGGCCTTGTCGATCGAGCACACGATGAGGCGGATACGGATGGTGAGGAGCTCGACCTCGGCCAGGGACACCCGGATGTCGCCGGCGATGAGCAGGCCCTTGTCGAGGACCCGATCCAGGACGTCCACGAGGCCGGTGGAGGTGCGGTGCTGATCGAACGGCATATCCGTTCTCATGCAAGGCTCCCCTGAGCGGCCCGTGCCCGATCAGGTAACAGGAGTGCGGAGAATACACCAGGACCTCGCGTCCCAAAAGACGTAGCCGGCCGCGCTCGATCGTCGCGAGGGGATTGAACCACAACCGGCCGCGCCGCGGAGGCGGGGCCTGCAGAATCCTGGCGTGCGCGCGGGGACTCCTGCTATCGTCCTCCTGCACGGAGGATGGATGCCACCTGAAAACCCGCCCGCGCGGGTCGCGGTCGAATGGATGCCCGGAGACGAGCGTCCGGAAGACCTGGACAAGTGGCAGCGGGTCGTAGACAGCGCCTACGGCGGGGGATACGGCCGGGTCCGCATCGTCCGCCAGGCCGACGGCAAATGGAAGGTCACGTCCGCCACCACGATGATGCCGACCCCTTCGGCGGAAGGCGAGACCCTGCCCATGAGCAAGGCCATGCGCGAGGCCGTCCGGGCGGCGCTGCGGGCCCGGGGCTTCCCCGTCCCCTGAACCCGGAGCCGGCCCCGCGCGGACGTCCTCAGAAGGCGGCCTCCGCGAAGTCGGGCACGGAATCCTCGGCGGCCTCGGCCGCCTCCGGCGCGGTCACGGGCACCGCCACGCGCGTGCGGGCCACCAGGACGTAGATCGACGGCACCACGAACAGCGTGAAGAGGGTGCCGATGACCATGCCGCTCACGAGCATGATGCCGATGCTGTTGCGCGCGCCCGCCCCCGGCCCCGTGGCCAGAACGAGCGGGAAGTGGCCGACGACGGTCGCGGCCGTGGTCATCAGGATCGGGCGCAGGCGCGTGCCCGAGGCCTCCACGATCGCACCCAGCTTGTCGAGCCCCGTCTCCTGGAGGTGGTTCGCGAACTCCACGATGAGGATCCCGTTCTTGGCCACGAGGCCCACCAGGGTGATGAGACCGACCTGGCTGTAGATGTTCAACGTGGTCAGGCCGAGGAACGAGAAGAGCAGCGCGCCCGAGATGGCCAACGGCACGGAGCCGGCCAGGATGATGAAGGGATCGCGGAAGCTCTCGAACTGGGCGGCCAGTACCAGGTAGATCAGGATCCC